>JALQUQ010000590.1 GCA_023263735.1 Paracoccaceae bacterium
TAAAGACGGGAAGACCCTGCCGGATGACCTATTCGCGGGCCGAAAGCATGGCCTCTACGACCAAGCGCCATCCTGCCGAGATGCATGGGAAGATCGGCTGCGACAAGGACGGTCGGATCACCGCGATGGACTTCGAAGGGCGGTTCGACACGGGCGCCTATGCAAGCTGGGGGCCGACCGTCGCCAACCGGGTTCCCGTGCATGTCACAGGTCCCTACCGCACCCCCAATGTCCGCGCGCGCGCTCGCGCCATCCATACCAACGGGCCAGTCTCCGGTGCGTTCCGGGGCTTTGGCGTGCCTCAGGGAGCACTCTGGCAGGAAACGATTTACGACACGCTGGCCGCTAAGGCCGGGATTGACAGGCTGGAGTTCCGCATCCTGAACGCCCTACGGGATGGCGACCATACCGCCACTGGCCAACATCTAGCCGCAGTCGGGATCGGGACATGCCTCGAGGCGCTCCGCCCACAATGGACCCGCGCGCTTGCCGATGCCGCGAAGGCGCCCGGTCGGCGCGGCGTGGGTGTCGCGTCGTGCTGGTATGGCTGCGGCAATACCGGGCTGCCAAACCCGTCTACGATCCGACTGGGGATAACCGCCGAGGGGCGGCTAATCCTGCATCAGGGCGCGGTTGATATCGGCCAGGGCGCC
>JALQUQ010000591.1 GCA_023263735.1 Paracoccaceae bacterium
CACCCAGATCGCGGCCGAGGCTCTGGGACTCCCGGTCGCCAACTTCGAGCTTGTCGGCGCAGACACCGCGCTGACGCCGGACGCGGGCAAGACATCGGCCAGCCGTCAGACCTTTGTCACCGGCCGCGCTGCGCAGGCGGCATCCACCGCCCTCAGGGGCGCGATCCTGCGGCAGGTGAATGCGGGCGATAGCGCGACCCTTGCGCTTGATGGCGCTCGGCTAATCG
>JALQUQ010000592.1 GCA_023263735.1 Paracoccaceae bacterium
ATATGGCTAAAGCCAATCTCTCCATCGTTAAGAAAAGTTTAGAGGATACGAATCTAAGAGCCCCTTACAATGGGGTGATTACCTCAGTAGATATCGATGAGGCCCAACAAATAAGGGTGGGTGAACGCTGTTTCATGATTGACAGTGGCACAGGTCTTGAGATTGATGTATCAGTTCCAGAGACCATGATTCGTCAACTGGTAAAAAATAAAACCTATGAAGTTGTTTTCCCTGCCATTCGTGGACTTAAAATGAATGCTAAATTAACCGAGATAGGCACACAAGCCAGAAAAGCGAATGCCTTTCCAGTTACACTCAAACTAGAAGAGCAATCGGATCTCCTGCGCTCAGGTATGACAGCTCAAGTTTTCTTTACCTTTGAACAAAAAGAGACAGAAGGAATTCTTATCCCCAACTCTGCTATTGGCGTCGGTGTTGGGGAGGAAAACTATATTTATGTGTACAACCCAGATACTTCAACGTTAAGCAAAATGATTGTAGAGCCCTTTAACATTACCAACAATGATGTTTATGTTAAGGCACCATTAAAAGATGGAGATATTGTGGTGACGGCAGGTGTTTCATATTTGAGCGATGGACAAAAGGTAAAACTCTTAGAACAAACGATTGATATTTTTAATTAAACGATGAATTTAACTGAATTAGCTTACAAGTATCAAAAATTACTCTTTTTTATCATTGTAATTTTTACCATTTACGGTGCCTACAGCTATTTTACCCTTCCAGCTCAAGAAGACCCCTCGATCACTATTCGTGAGGCTGTCGTATCCACCAGCTACCCTGGTATGTCTCCTGATCGGGTTGAATTTCTGATCACCAAAAAGTTAGAAGAGAATATTAGAAAGATTCCTGAGATTAAAGAAATTACATCGGTCTCCTCAAC
>JALQUQ010000593.1 GCA_023263735.1 Paracoccaceae bacterium
CTGCAGCGCGGCGAACTGGTGGTGAACCTGCAATGCCCACTGTCCCAGTGCGGGGCCTTGCTGCGCGAGATCCTGCGGTGATCCGCATCGATGCGATCTGGATGTCCACCGAGCCGCTGGACATGCGCGCAGGGTGTCGGGCCATTGGATGCGTCCATCGTCGTGGTGGGCGGCAGCGCGAAGCAGGATCGATTGGGTGGGCGTGAGTGGGATTAGGGTGGGCATCGCGAGGCTACTTGGTTGATCAGCGATGCACTGATTCACGCGCTGAACGATCAGGAAGCCAAGCTTGTTCTTTCACGTTGTTAAAATGAACAACTTGTGCCAATGCGATCAAATTTTCCGTGATGAAGCATTGTGTGGTCGGTATTTTTTGCCACTGATGGTCCTGCCACCGATGTCAAGGCGATGCTGGCGAAGGCTGCACTGCTGCTCAAAAATCGGGGCCAGAATGAAGGGTATGCAATGCGAGATGGCGTGATCACCGAAGCAGATACCTGCCGAGAATTCGTGACCCCACGCTTGGTCGAGGCGGGGTGGGCCTCCGCACCTCACGCCATTGGCGAGCAGCGCAGCTTTACCAACGGTCGCATCATCGTGGCGGGCGGTACGGTCCGTCGCGGTAAGCAGAAGCGCGCCGACTACTTGCTTTACTACCGGCGCGACTATCCCCTGGCGGTGGTTGAGGCCAAGGAAATCAGCCTGCCGGCTGAAACCGGGGTGCAGCAGGCGCGTGACTACGCCGAAATCTTGGGCCTCAAGTTCGCCTATGCCACCAACGGTCACCGCATCATCGAGATCGACTACATCACGGGCACCGAGCGCGAAGTCGATCGCTACGCTACGCCCGATGAGCTGTTCGCCCGCCTCACCGCAGGGGCTCAATTGCCTGCCAC
>JALQUQ010000594.1 GCA_023263735.1 Paracoccaceae bacterium
CGTATTGTAAAGAAATGGCCACTGACATGATGATTTTGGGCAAACGCATCAAGCACTTCCGCATTACCGCGGGAATGACCTTGGAACAGCTCGGCGACACCGTGGGTGTTGTGCCGAGCCAGCTCTCCCTCATTGAGAACGGCAAGCGCGAACCTAAGCTCTCGCTGCTCAACGCCATCGCTGCGGCCCTTAACGTCACGGTCCCTGAATTACTGAGCACCGAGGCCCCTGACCGTCGCTCTGAGCTCGAGATCGAACTCGACCGCCTGCAACAATCCGAGCTCTACACCGCACTGAACCTCCCTACCGTGCGCAGCACTAAGGGGCTCAGTGATGAGGCACTCGAAGCTATCGTGGGTTTGCACAAGGAAATGGAGCGTCGCTCACGCCAATCCATTGCTACGCCGGAAGAAGCCCGTCGTGCCAACACTGAGCTGCAGGCGATCATGCGCGAGAAGAACAACTACCTTCCTGAACTCGATGAGCTCGCAGAAGACTTGGTCAAGCGCACCGGTCACGAAACCGGTGCCCTCATGCACCGCACCGTGGCAGAGATGGCCAACCTGCTCGGCTTCGAACTGATCTTCGTAGATGACCTGCCCAGCTCAGCTCGTTCCGTAACTGACACCGCCAACGGTCGAATCTATCTCCCACCTGCTTCCATTCCTGGCGGTCACGGTCTGCGCGCAATGGCCCTGCAAGCCATGGCCCACCGCGTTCTAGGCCATGAGAAGCCCCACACCTATGCCGAGTTCCTCAAGCAGCGCCTCGAGATCAACTACTTCGCCGCGGCCTGCCTCATGCCCCGTTCACGGTCGGTGGCGTTCCTGCAGAATGCCAAGAAGGACCGCAATATTGCCATTGAAGACTTCCGCGACGCCTTTGGCG
>JALQUQ010000595.1 GCA_023263735.1 Paracoccaceae bacterium
GTGCAGACAGTCCTCCAGCACATCGCGGGAATTAGTTCGCCCTGAACAAGTCGCAGGCCCCTGATTTTGTGTTATTTTGGTGCATTTTGTGTCGCCGTCAGGTGCAGGTTTTCGTATGATTTCGCCAGCAACCCTGCAATTTCGGTTCTGGCCATGAAGCACCGCCCGCGCGCCCCGGAACAGGATGATCTGCTGCGCCCGCGGCTGGTTGATATGATCGACCCGCGGCACGAGCTGGTGAAATTGGCGGCGCTAATCGACTGGGAGGTGTTCGAGCGGGAGTGGGCGGGGTTCTTTCCGTCCCATAAGGGGCGGCCTGCGACGGAACCGCGGTTGGTGGCCGGTCTGCTGTATCTCCAGCACGCTTACCGGCTGTCAGACGAGGCGGTGGTCGCCCGCTGGGTCGAGAACCCCTACTACACCAGCATTTTACGGGGGAGACCTTCTTCCAGCACCGGTTGCCCATCGATCCCTCATCTCTGACACGTTGGCGCAAGCGGATCGGCGAAGAGGGTGTGGAATGGATGCTGACCCAGACGATCCAAGCCGGCCAGAAATCCGGGGTGATTGATGAAGGCAGCGCCAAGCGCGTCGCCGTCGATACGACCGTGATGGAAAAGAACATCGCCTATCCAACCGACTCCCGCCTCTACGAGCGGGCGCGGGAACAGCTGGTGGTGCTGGCGCAAGAGGCAGGGGTAGACCTGCGGCAAAGCTATGCCCGTCTTGCCCCACGGCTGGCGCTGCAGGTGGGCCGCTACGCCCATGCCAAGCAATTCAAGCGCATGCGCAAGGCCTTGAAAAAGCTCAAGGGCTATACCGGTCGGGTGATGCGCGATCTACGCCGCCACCTCGATGACATCCCCGAGGGCGGCCTCC
>JALQUQ010000596.1 GCA_023263735.1 Paracoccaceae bacterium
CGCGTCTGGCTGCCAGGTGCCAGCGTCTCGGGTCAGGGCGCTTCTAGCCGTGTCTATCTGCCTGCCAGCGCCATCGTGCGGCGCGCCGAGCTCAGCGCCGTCTATGTCGTCGATGCGCAGGGCAAGCCGCGCCTGCGCCAGGTGAGGCTGGGTCGCACCGAGGGCGACCGGGTCGAGGTGCTCAGCGGACTGCGCGCCGACGACAAGGTCGCCACCGATCCCCAGGCCGCAGCCCAGCGTTGAGGGGAATGCGAATGAGCGACACCAGGAACCTCAACATCTCGGGCCGGATCGCCGCGCTGTTCCAGGGCGCGCAGATCACGCCGCTGCTGGCGCTGGTGGCGCTGCTGCTCGGCATCTTCGCCGTGCTGGTGACGCCGCGCGAGGAGGAGCCGCAGATCAATGTCACGATGGCCAACGTCATCGTGCCCTTCCCGGGCGCCTCGGTGCGCGACGTCGAGCAGATGGTCGCCACCCCGGCCGAGCAGGTGCTGTCGCGCATCGTCGGCATCGAGCATGTGATGTCGGTCTCGCGCCCGGGCGTGGCGGTGCTGACGGTGCAGTTCAAGGTCGGCGTGCCGCGATCCGAGGCGCTGGTACGCCTGCACGACACGCTGCGCGACAACACCGACTGGCTGCCCAGGGGGCTCGGCGTGCTCGAGCCGCTGGTCAAGCCCAAGGGCATCGACGACGTGCCGATCGTCACGCTGACGCTCTACGACAGGAACCCCGACGCCAGCGCCTACGACCTCGAGCGCGTCGCGCACAGCATCGAGGCCGATCTCAAGCGCGTGCCCGGTACGCAGGACGTGCAGACGCTCGGCGGCCCCGGCCGTGCGCTGCTGGTGCAGATCGATCCCGAGCGCATGGCGGGCTC
>JALQUQ010000597.1 GCA_023263735.1 Paracoccaceae bacterium
ATGCCAAGGCAGCGGCGCGCAAAGCGCCGCCCAGGCCCGCCGTCAAGCGGGCGCACGACCCGAAGAAGCCCCATGTGTCGCTGGCCAAGCTGCTGGCCGCCAAGGCACCTTGAAATCACTCGATCCTGCCCAAGTTGATGTTCGACGCAGTGCGCACGGGCGCCAATGGGCACTCCAAGCGTGACATCCTCGTAGCGTTGCGCGATACGCTTGAGAGTGCGTTACAAGGGCTGAGCCCTCCTACAGGTGACGAGACGAGTGTCATCGCGCTAGATCGGCTTATTCAGTCCATTGATGGCAACAACGGGATTGCCAGCTACTGGCAACGCTGATGGAACTCCCTCTTCAGGCTGCGTATCTGGACATTGAATGGCAAGGACGCGGGTGCGCACGCACCCTCAAGGTAGCGCCGGAGCCCATTGAGATTGAGCAGCTACCCGACGGCACATGGACAGCAGAGACGGAAGTCTTTAATGGCCTTTGTCCGTGGGTCGGCCTGCGCTTACAGGGAGAGTTGTCCAATGTGCAACCCGCCTTTGAGGATCCAGAAGGGAACCTCAAGCCAATGCTACGAATTGAGGATGGGCACGACGGCGGCCATTGGTGGGTACAGAATGACGGCTGGGATCCCGAGGGGAAACGCCATTTGAGCGAACTGCACCGAAGCATGGGGCAGTTTACAGTCGTTATCGGTTTGCACAGACTGGTGCTTAACAACGTAGTGGACGGTCTTAGCCGGGCTGACGTCGAGGATTACCTGAGGAGCTTCCAAGACGACTTGATCTGGCTGGTCATGGGATTCGGTGGTGCGACCGCGAATACGGGCGGAGGTGCGATGGCGAACCAAAAAATGGTTCAGGCACTTGAATTCTTCGC
>JALQUQ010000598.1 GCA_023263735.1 Paracoccaceae bacterium
ACTTTATCGACATGACCAAAGACCGCAACCAGCGTATGGTGGAAGCGAAGCTACGCGAAGCTACGCAAAGTGACCGTGCCCGTATTCAGTTCGGTCAATTGTCACGTTTTGGTTTGATGGAAATGAGCCGTCAACGTCTGCGTCCTTCTCTTGAAGAAGCGACTGGCTACGTTTGCCCACGCTGCCATGGTACCGGCATGGTTCGTGATCTTCGTTCTTTATCACTTTCGATTATGCGTAAAGTGGAAGAGATCGCGCTACGTGAACGTCATGGTGAAGTTCAAGTCGAAGTTCCAGTCGAAATTGCTGCCTTCTTATTGAATGAAAAACGTCACACCTTGGTCTATTTAGAACAGACTTCAAATGTACGTGTCACTGTGCTGCCGCATCCGCATCTGGAAACACCGCATTATGAAATCACTTATAATGCCGAAGGCTTTGCACCAACCAGCTATGAACGTACTGAAGCAACTCGTTCAAGTGAAAAAGAGTTGGGCTATGAGTCATCTGAATGGCATTTAGAAGAAGAACAACATACGCATGCTGCTGCACCAGCGCCTGCTCAACAGCAAAACAACGGCAGAAACAATAAACGCCGTAACCAGCAAAACCAAAATGCACAGCAAGCACCTATTGCGCAACAAGCTCCGGCCCAAGCACAAGTTGCTGCTCCTGCATCTAGCCCATGTGCCTGGTTAGAAAACCTGTTTGTTCAAAAACAGGCAGCGACTGTTGATCAATCGCGTACTGCCAACAATGCAGCTGCAGCAATTGAACAAATGATCAATGGTGGTGCGGTGAGCCGTGGTCAGTTCGGTCAATTGTCTGCACCGGTGGCACAACCTGCTCCACAGCAAGTGTCTCAACCGGTTGCTC
>JALQUQ010000599.1 GCA_023263735.1 Paracoccaceae bacterium
TAACATTCTTTCTTTTGATACTTTTAAATTGTGAATTAATTCAAATGATAATATTAAAGAATCGTTTAAAGTATCAAAACCCTCGAAGGCTAATATTTTATCGTCCTGTAAATCTTTAAAATAAGACATTGGTAAGCCTTTCATAATAGTTAAAATAGCATTTAATTTTCCGTAATTAATTCCAACTCTTCCTCTAACAATTTCTGCAGGGTCGGGATTCTTTTTTTGCGGCATGATGGAAGAACCTGTCAAAACACTATCATTAAAGTAAATCAGTTTATAAGGATCTGAATTATAAATAATTAAATCTTCTGCTAATCTTGACAAGTGCATTGCGCAGACTGCCGAACTATACAAAAAGTCTACAACAAAGTCTCTATCAGCAACTGCATCGATTGAATTATTCGTAGGTTTTTTAAAGCCTAATTTTTTTGCAGTATAATGTCTATCTATTTTATAAGATGTACCTGATAAAGCAGCAGAACCTAATGGAGATTCATCAATTAAGTTTAAATTATTTTTAAATCTTTCTTTGTCTCTTTTAAGCATTTCATAATACGCTAATAAATAATGAGCAAAAGAAATTGGCTGAGCGTTTTTTAAGTGAGTGAATCCAGGCATTATACAATCAATATTTTTTTCAGCATTTTTTAAAATTTCATTCATCAAATTTGTAATTTGTTTAATGATTGTTTGAGTGGACTCTTTTATCCAAAGTTTAAAATCTGTTACCACTTGGTCATTTCTTGATCTAGCTGTATGCATATAGCCAGCCGAAGGTCCAATTAGGTCAAATAATTTTTTTTCAATATTTAAATGAATATCTTCATATTTTTCCTGAAAAATAAAATTACCTTTATCAATTAAATTTCTA
>JALQUQ010000600.1 GCA_023263735.1 Paracoccaceae bacterium
GTGGTCTCGCCGATGGGCAGTCCGCTGTGCTGCATGTAGCCGGCCGGCTGCGCCACGTCGACCGCCAGCGGGAACACCGACAGCACGGCCTGCGCCACGCGCTCGAGGCTGTGTCCGGGCAGGCGCACCACCGGCTTGCCGCGGGCCAGGAAGTCGGCAGTGAAGTTGGCGTCCACCACCGCGACCCATTCGCCATGGCCCATGGCGCACAGGTGCATCAGCAGTTCCGGCGTCAGCAGGGGATCGATTCCCTTGAGCATCTCCCTTTCTGTGATCCGGCGCTCAGTGCGCCAGCGCCTGGGGCGGCAGTTCGGCGGCGGATTTCGCGCCGGTCATGACGGCCACGGTATCGCTCATGCTGATGTGCTTGGGGTCGACCACCGCGGCGCGCTTGCCCAGGCGGGCGATATGGATGCGGTCGGCGATCTCGAACACATGCGGCATGTTGTGGCTGATCAGGATTACCGACAGGCCCTTGTCGCGCACGCGCCGGATCAGCTCGAGCACCATGTTGCCTTCCTTGACGCCGAGCGCCGCGGTCGGCTCGTCGAGGATCACGACATGCTCGGCGAAGGCCGCGGCGCGCGCGACCGCGACGCACTGGCGCTGGCCGCCCGACAGCGTCTCGACCGCCTGGTTCATCGAGCGGATGCCGACCTTGAGGTCGTTCATGCGCGCGATGCTTTCCTCCAGCATCTTCTTCTTGTCGATCATCTGGAAGACGCTGCCCAGGATGCCGGGGCGGCGCAGCTCGCGGCCGAGGAACAGGTTCTCGGCGATCGTCATGGCCGGGGCCACCGCCAGGTCCTGGTACACGGTCTCGATGCCGGCGCGGCGCGCTTCGATCGGGCTCTTGAAGTGGATC
>JALQUQ010000059.1:0-3984 GCA_023263735.1 Paracoccaceae bacterium
ATGTTTTCCGCCACGGTCAGATCGTCGAACAGAACCGTTTCCTGATGGATCGCCGTCACCCCAGCGGCAGAGGCCGCCTCGGCCGAGGGGAAGGTCATCTCGGTCCCATCCACGCGGATCGTCCCGGCATCGGGCTGATAGATCCCGGTCAGGACCTTGACGATGGTGGATTTGCCGGCACCGTTTTCGCCCACAAGGGCCGTCACCTGACCGGGATACAGGTCAAGCTCGACGCCTTCCAGCGCCTTGACCCCCGGAAATGACTTGGAAATGCCGCGCAGCGACAGGACAGGTTGCATGACGATGTTCCCGAGAATAGGTGGCCCGAGGGAGCAATCTCGCCTCGGGCCGGATGTTCAAGCCGTCGTCAGATCAGAAAATCGACTTGAACTGTTCGATGTTCGACTTGTCATAGGTGAAGGGGTCCGACATGGCGGCTTCGCCATTGGCGTCCAGCTTGGCGGTGCCCATACGGCCCATGCCGATTTCAGCGCCATCACCAACGGCAGCGCCCTTCACGATGTTGTAAGACAGCATGGTGGCCGCATAGCCCAGATCGATCGGGTTCCAGATCGCAAAGCTTTGGGTTGCGCCCGATTCGACACAGCCCGCCATTTCAGACGGAAGGCCCAGACCGGTCACGTTGATCTGGCCGATCTTGCCCGCGTCGGTGACAGCCTGGCACGAGGCCAGAATGCCCACGGTCGTCGGCGCGATGATCGCCTTCAGGTTCGGATAGGTCGCCATCAGGCCCTGAGCTTCACGATACGACTTGTCGGCAAGGTCGTCGCCATAGACGGTCGCCACCAGATTGACGCCCGAATAGTTCGGCAGAACCTTTTTGGCCTCTTCGATCCAGATGTTCTGGTTCGTCGCGGTGGCCGAAGCCGACAGAATGGCCACATCGCCGCCTTCGGGCATGTGATCGGCGGCCAGCTTGATGATCGTGTTGCCGATCAGGGCGTTGGACGAGGGGTTCAGGTGCATCATGCGGCCTTCGGGGGCCACGCCCGAATCCCACGAGATGACGGTGATGCCGCGTTCCATCGCCTTTTTCAGGGTCGGAACCAGCGCATCCTTGTCATTGGCCGAAACGGCAATGGCGTTGACGCCCTGCGCGATCAGGCTGTTGATCACTTCGATCTGGCCTTCGGCGGTGGTGTCGGTCGGACCGGTGTAGATCACTTCGACATCGCCCAGTTCTTTTGCGGCTTCTTCTGCGCCCTTGGCGGCAGCTTCAAAGAAGCCAATGCCCAAAGCTTTCACAACCAACGCAACTTTCACGTTTTCTGCTGCGGCGGCCTGTGCCATCAGCGCCGTCGCAATCGCTGCAGTCGTCAGTGCTTTCTTCAGAATGCTCATATTAATCCTCCCGTATGAGCGTTTAAGGCTTAGCTTTCGCCGGATGCGCTTTTTGCGCGATCTGAAGCGGCGATTTCGGCAACGATCAGATGAATGCCAGCCGCTTCCAGCATCTTGGCATCTCGATCGCTAATTCCATTGTCCGTGATCACGGTATGAATGCGCGACAACGGGCACAGCAACAGGCTGGACCGCGCCGCGAATTTGCTGCTGTCGCACAAAATGATCAGCTCTTCGGCCTGACCGATCAGCTTTTGTTCGGCCTGCGCCAAGAGGGGGTCCCCCTCCATCAGGCCCAGTGGGCCAAGCCCGCGGCACCCCATGAACATCCGCTTGGCATAGAAATGGCGGCTGCCATCCTCATCAAAGGGCGAAAGGATGATGTTCTGCTCGCGGTAGATCGCCCCGGCAGGCATCAGAACCGTGTTTTTCGAATGCTTCAGCAAATGCTCGGCAATCGGAAAACTGTTGGTAAACACCTGCAATCGTTTGGCCGACAGGAAATGAACCATCTGAAAGGTGGTCGTTCCGCCGTTCACGATGATCGGAGAGCCATCATCGCACAGCGCAACGGCCGCCCGCGCAATCGCCCGCTTTTCGGCCAGCCGAATACCCTCATTCACCGCAAAGGGCCGCGCATTGATGCCAACGAACTGCGCGGGGGCGATGGATTCCGCCCCACCCCGCACGCGGCGCAGCTTTTTCTGAACATGCAAGGTTGCAATGTCACGGCGGATCGTCGCCTCGGACGCGCCCGTCATGGCGACCAGATCCGCCACCGTGACGACGGGACGACCTTCGATCGCTGACAGAATAATCCTGTGGCGTTCCGCTTCGTGCATCTTGTTCTCCCTTGCCCCCTAGATTCTCAAAGTTTCGCGCATTGTCAATCATTTTCGATCACGCATTTTCATTCTGCACCGCAGCATGATTGTTTATGATCGTTTCTGATTGACAACCGCGCATCCTTTGGCACATTTGGCGCATCGCAAAAGGGAGGACCAGATGTCAGGTGCGATTGCCCGCGGGCTGATAAACCTTTGGGATGATGCCAAAGCATCGACGATGAGCGAGCCGGAAAAGCTGCTGTATCGGTCGAATCTGCTTGGCTCTGACAAGCGGATCACCAATTACGGCGGCGGGAACACCAGCGCCAAGGTCATGGAAAAAGACCCGCTTTCAGGCGACATGGTCGAGGTGATGTGGGTCAAGGGTTCGGGCGGCGATGTCGGCTCGATCAAGATGGACGGCTTTGCCACGCTTTACATGGACAAATTGCGGGCGCTGAAAGGCGTCTACAAGGGCGTTCACATGGAAGATGAAATGGTCGGCTATCTGCCCCATTGCACCTTTAACCTGAACCCGCGCGCGGCCTCGATCGACACCCCCCTGCACGCCTATGTGCCGAAAAAGCATGTCGATCACATGCACCCCGATGCGATCATCGCGATTGCGGCGTCGAAAAACAGCCGCGCGCTGACCAAACAGATTTTCGGCGATGACATCGGTTGGTTGCCGTGGAAACGCCCGGGCTATGAATTGGGCCTGTGGCTGGAAAAATTCTGTCTGGAAAACCCCAATGCCAAGGGCGTCGTGCTGGAAAGCCACGGCCTGTTCACCTGGGACGATGACGCCAAGGCCTGCTATGCGCTGACGCTGGAAATCATCCAAAAGGCGATGGATTGGTTTGAGGCGCAGACGGCCGGCAAAACCATTTTCGGCGGTGCGGTGCATCAATCGCTGTCGGCCCAAGACCGCCGCGCCGTGGCCAGCCGCCTGATGCCCGCCATTCGCGGCATGATCAGCGCCGAACACCGGATGGTCGGCCATTTCGACGATCAACCCGCCGTTCTGGAATTTGTCAATTCGGCCAAGCTGAAGCCTTTGGCGGCGCTTGGCACCTCGTGCCCCGACCATTTCCTGCGGACCAAGATTTGCCCGCTGGTCGTGGGCTTTGACCCGGCGAAACCGGATGTGGAGGCAACCCTTGCCGCGCTGTCGGGCGAGGTTGCGGCCTACCGCGAGGGCTATGCGGCCTATTACAACCGCTGCAAGCACGAAAACTCCCCCCCGCTGCGCGACCCGAATGCGGTTGTCTATCTGGTGCCGGGCGTGGGCATGATCACCTTTGCCAAGGACAAGGCGACGGCCCGCATTTCGGGCGAGTTCTACGTCAACGCGATCAACGTGATGCGCGGCGCGGATACGGTTTCCGAATATTGCGGCCTGCCCGAACAAGAGGCCTTTGACATCGAATACTGGCTGCTTGAAGAGGCCAAGCTGCAACGGATGCCGAAACCGAAATCGCTGGCGGGCCGGGTGGCTTTGGTCACGGGCGGGGCTGGTGGCATCGGATCGGCCACGGCGGAGCGGCTTTTGAAAGAAGGCGCCTGCGTGGTTCTGGCCGATATCGACGGCAACGCCGCCAAGGATGTGGCCGCCGGAATGGCCAAGGTGTTCGGCAAGGATGTCGTTCGCTCGGTCCAGATGAACGTGACGGACGAGGCGCAGGTGATCGCGGCTTTCGCCGAAACCTCGGCCGAATTCGGCGGCATCGACATTCTGGTGTCGAACGCGGGCATCGCCTCATCTGCCCCGATCGAGGAAACGACGCTGGCCCTG
>JALQUQ010000059.1:3994-11427 GCA_023263735.1 Paracoccaceae bacterium
GTATTTCCTTGTCAGCCGCGAGGCGTTCAAGGTTCTGCGGGCCCAGAACATCGGCGGGTCCGTGGTCTTTGTGGCCTCGAAAAACGGTCTGGCCGCCAGCCCGAATGCCAGCGCCTATTGCACGGCCAAGGCTGCCGAAATCCATCTGGCGCGGTGCCTTGCGCTGGAGGGGGCCGAAGCGGGCATTCGTGTCAACGTGGTCAACCCCGATGCGGTTCTGCGCGGATCGAAAATCTGGTCGGGCGAATGGCTGGATCAGCGCGCCAGCACCTATGGCACCGACAAGGAAGGGCTGGAAGAGATGTACCGCAAACGGTCCATGCTGAAGCGCTCGGTCCTGCCGGAAGATATCGCCGAGGGGATCTATTTCTTTGCCAGCGAACAATCGGCCAAATCCACGGGCAATATCCTGAACGTGGATGCGGGCAACGTTCAAGCGTTCACGAGGTAAGCCATGATCAAAGCATCCGTCATCGCCGCCCAGAACGCGGCCTCGGAAACTGCCCTGCGCGACGATTATGATGCGCTTGGCCACCATCTGGCCCGGCGCGGGATCGACATCAACGCGATCAAAGCCAAGGTCGCCGCCTATGGCGTGGCCATCCCCTCATGGGGGGTGGGCACCGGCGGCACCCGGTTCGCGCGCTTTCCGGGCGAGGGCGAACCGCGCAACATCTTTGACAAGCTGGACGATTGCGGCGTGATTCAGCAACTGACCCGCGCCACTCCGGCCGTGTCGCTGCATATTCCGTGGGACAAGGCCCCGGCCGCCGATCTGAACGCCAAAGCCGCCGAACTGGGGCTGCGGTTCGACGCGATGAATTCGAACACCTTTCAGGATCAGGCCGACCAGAAGCTTTCCTACAAATACGGCTCGGTCAGCCATGCCGATGCGGCCACGCGGGCGCAGGCGGTTGAACACAATCTGGAATGTATCGAGATCGGCGCAGCCATTGGGTCAAAGGCGCTGACCGTCTGGGTCGGCGATGGCACCAACTTCCCCGGTCAGCAGGATCTCGGGCGCAGCCTTGATCGCTATCTCGAAGCGGCCTCGAAGATCTATGGCGCACTGCCGGACGACTGGCGCATGCTGCTCGAACACAAGATGTTCGAACCGGCCTTTTATTCGACGGTCGTGCAGGATTGGGGCACCAACTACATCATCGCAACCGAACTCGGCCCGCAGGCGCAATGCTTGGTGGACCTTGGCCACCATGCGCCGAATGTGAACATTGAAATGATCGTGGCCCGCCTGATCCGTCAGGGCAAACTGGGCGGCTTCCATTTCAATGACAGCAAATATGGCGATGACGATCTGGATACCGGATCGGTGGAACCCTACCGGCTGTTTCTGGTGTTCAACGAGTTGGTCGCGGCCGAAGGGCGGGAGGGGTTCAACCCGGCGCATATGCTGGATCAAAGCCACAATGTCACCGACCCGATCGAAAGCCTGATGGTTTCGGCGATGGAGGTGCAGCGCGCCTATGCGCAGGCCCTTCTGGTCAACCGCTCGGCCCTGACGGCGGCGCAGGATGCCAATGACGCCCTGATGGCAACGACGGAACTGAAGCGCGGCTTCCGCACCGATGTGGAGCCGATCCTTGCCATGGCGCGTCTGGAACAGGGCGGCGCGATTGATCCGGTCGCGGCCTATCGTGCGGCGGGCTACCGGGCCCAAGTGGCGGCCCAGCGGCCCAAGGTCTCGGGTGGCGGCGGCGGGATCGTCTGATCGCCCCGACGGGAAAGAAAGGCCCTCTGTCCTGCGACAGGGGGCCTTTTTCTTGTGCCAAGAGGGCGACGTTCAGACCGGCGCGCCCCGCAGGGCCATCAGCACGGCCACCATATCCTCGGGCAGCGGGCTTTCGAATTCCAGCCGCTCTCCGGTGACGGGGTGGTCAAAGCCCAGCGTCGCGGCGTGCAGGGCCTGCCGCCCAAAGCCGTTCCCCGCCTCGGCGGCCGCGTCGGACAGGACCTTGGGCGAAATCTTGCGCTTTCCGCCATAGGTCGGGTCCCCCAGCAAACCATGCCCCGCATGGGCCATATGCACGCGGATCTGATGGGTGCGCCCGGTTTCCAGCCAGCATTCCACCAGCGCGGCCTGATCGGCAAAGGTTTCCAGAACCCGCACCCGCGTGACCGCATGGCGGCCATCGTGCCAGACCACGGCCTGCCGCTGACGGTCGGTCTTGTGACGGGCCAAAAGCGTGGTGATCTTGATGATGCCGCCCGCCTCGAAACTGACGCCTTTGACCCCGCGCAAACGTGGATCGGCCGCATCGGGCACGCCATGGACCATGGCGATATAATGACGCGTCACCGTGTGCTTTTCGAACTGCTTGGCCAATCCGTGATGGGCACGGTCGGATTTGGCCACAACCAAAAGACCGCTGGTTTCCTTGTCGATCCGATGCACGATCCCGGGGCGCCGCGCGCCCCCGATGCCCGACAGCGTGTCGCCACAATGATGCAGCAAGGCGTTGACCAGTGTCCCATTCGGGCTGCCCGGGGCGGGATGCACCACCATCCCGGCGGGCTTATCGATGACGATCAGATCGGCATCTTCCCAAACCACGGTCAAGGGAATGTCTTCGGGCAGGGTTTCCAGCGTTTCGGGCGGCGCAAGGCGCAGTTCCACCTCGGTCCCCGGCTCAAGCTTGGCCTTGGCATCGGTCACCGCCACACCATTCACCAAGACATCGCCCTCGGCGATCATCTTGGCCAATCGGGTGCGCGAAAGTGCGGCCTCCTCTGGCACTGCCCGGGCAAGCGCTTTATCAAGACGGTCGGTCGCCCCCTCCTCAAGGGTGATCCGCAGCGACGCGCCCAATGCGTCATCGTCGTCAATGTCTTCGCTCAAGGACACCGCCATGGATCAAACTCCCGCTGCCGAAGGCCTGCCGCCCTCGCTCCGCTTTTTGAAATGGTTGGTCATCGTGTTGACGCTGACCATGATCGGCGGTGTCATAACCGTGGTTTCCCTGCTTGTCACCCGCATGCCCGAAAGTCTTGGCGTTGTTCCGCAACTCCCCCCGGGAATTTTGCTGCCCGATGGGGCTAAAGCGCAGGCCGTGACCTTGGGTCATGGCTGGGTGGGCGTTGTGACCGAAGATGACCGGTTTCTGATCTATGGCGAAGACGGCACCCTGCGGCAGGAAATGGTCATTCAAACGCCGAAGTGACGCGTCGCGGGGCAAGGGCAGATCGATCCCCCAAAGGCGCGGATCATCGACGTGCCAACTGGCGCAGCCGGTCACGAATTTCGGCGCGCACCGGGCCCTCGCGCGGCGGGTCGATCAAGGTGGTCAGCAGATGCGCCTCGGGCGCGGGCCGCCCCCCGCCGCCCCAACTCAGTTGGGTCAGAACCTCTTGCGCAGCCGGGGGCAAGATGTCGGGCACCTCTTGCCCCGACAGACGCGCCCATAAAAGCGCCCAGCAGCGCCCCACCGACCACGGATTATATCCACCGCCCCCCAGCAGCAAAAACCGGTCGCACATCCCGCGCAGCGCCACCATCACCGCGACATGGGCGTTGTTCGACAGGCTTAACCGAGACAGCGGGTCTTCGCCAAGCGCATCCGCCCCGCATTGCAAGATGATCACATCGGGGCGAAAGGCCGCGATACGGGGCAAGATCAGCTCGTGCAGGATCGCCCGCATTTCGCTGTCGTTGAACCCCCTTGGCACGGGCAGATTCCAGCAATTGCCACCGCCGTCATCGTCAATCGTGCCGGTAAAGGGCCACCGCCCCTCTTCATGCGTGCTGATCAAAATCGCCTCTGGGTCGCCCGCAAAACCGTGCTGCACGCCGTCGCAATGATGGGCATCGATATCGACATAAGCAACGCGCGGCAGCCCATGATGGCGCAGCGCCAGCATCGCCAATACCGGATCGTTCAGATAGCAAAACCCATTGGCGCGGTCGGGCATGCCATGGTGGGTGCCGCCCCCCGGCACATGAACCGCCCCCGGGGCCTGCCCCAGCATCTCGGCCGCCAGCATGACCCCGCCCACCCCCGTTGCGGGGCGTGAAAACATCTGGCCGAAAACCGGGTTGGACAGCGTTCCCAGATGATGCGCGGCGCGGGTTGGCGCATCCACCGCGCCCGTTTCCTCGGCCCGTTGCAGCGCCCGAATATAGGCAGGGCTGTGCCATGCGGTCAGGGCGGCCGCCTTGGCCCGGGGGCTGGTGCGATACGTCTGCGGCGTCAGCCAGCCCATCGCCCGCCCAAGATCCATCACCGTCGAAACCCGTGGCACCCGCAGGGGATGTTTTGCCCCATAGGACGAGCCACGGTAAATCTCGGACCCGATAAAGAGCGTGGGCGTCACTTGAGATAGGGTTCAATCAATCCGACGATGGCCTGTGATCCCGGCTTGGTCGGCGACCCCCACGTGCCCAAGACCTGACCGTCGGGGCCCAGCAGGATCTTGTTGAAATTCCACCCCGGCACAAACCCGTTTGTCGATTTCACCCATTTGTAAAACGGATGCGCCTCTGGGCCTTTGACATGGCTGATTTCGGTCATGGGCAGCGTCAGGTCGAAATTGGCATCGCAAAAATCCTTGACCTCGGCGCCCGTCGCCAATTCCTGATTGAAGTCGTTCGAAGGCACGGCAAGCACGACCAAGCCCTTGGCCGAATATCGATCATGCAGGGCTTGGAGATCGTCATATTGCGGCGTGAACCCGCAAAGCGAGGCCGTGTTGACCACCAGAACCGGGCGGCCCAACCACGCATCGGTGTCAAGCTTGCCCCCGTCGATCGAGTCAAAGGTAAACGCCATCGCGGCCCCCGTGCCAAAGGCCCCCGCCAGAAAAATTCCGACAATTGCCGCGATATGCTGGGGTGCAGGGGTCGAAAATGCCATGGCATATCTCCAAAGTTACTACCAAAATCACCCAAGGATGTTAGTCTTATTCTTGGAAAGGCAAGGATAAGGTTGCCCGGCAACGCTTATGTGACTGGCCTGATCCGCCAAATAGAAAAAACGATAGCGAGCAGACGCCCAACTTATGACCCCAGCGACCAAACCAACCGCCCAAGACGACCGGACCTTTGAACAATATGCCGCTTTGTGCTGGCGCATGCATCGCGGTCAGGTTGAGGTGCTGTTGGTCACGTCACGCGATACGGGGCGTTGGATTCTGCCCAAAGGCTGGCCGATGAAAGGGCTCCCCCCTCAGGATGCCGCATGCCGCGAAGCGTGGGAAGAAGCGGGCGTCGAAGGGGCGGTCGATGCGCAAAGCCTTGGCCGCTATAGCTATACCAAGGTCCGCGAGCGCAAATCGAACCGGAAATGTGTGGTGGACGTGTTTCCCCTGCGGGTGGCGCGGCTGGCCTTTCTTTTTCCCGAAAAAATGCAGCGCCGCCGCAAATGGTTTCTGGCCCGCGAGGCCGCCAAGATCGTGGATGAGCCCGACCTGCGCAAGCTCTTGCACCGGGTGGACGAAGAACCGGCGATGCTGGATCAATCCGGTGCCAAGATGGCTTGCAATCCGCAGAAAAGCGAATAGGTCAGATCCATTCGCTGTACGATCCGCCAAACGGGGCGCTCCGGCTTGGTGGGTTTGCCCAAGATGTGACGGTCATGATCCGCTATGCCCTGAAATGCGCCAATGCGCATGAATTTGAAAGCTGGTTCCAGTCTGCCTCCGCCTATGACAGCTTGCGGGCGGCGGGGCATGTGGGCTGCCCATTGTGTGGCGATGCCGCGATTGAAAAGGTGCTGATGGCCCCCGCCGTGCGCCCGGCGCGCAAGGCGGCCGAGGCGGCGCCCCCGGCCCAACGTCTGGCCGAACCTGCAAGTGACATCGAAAAGGCCTTGGCCGACTTGCGCGCCAAGGTCGAGGCGAATTCGGACTACGTCGGAGAAGGTTTCGCCGCCGAGGCGCGCCGCATTCATGCGGGCGAGGCGCCCGAGCGGTCGATCTATGGCGAGGCAAAGCCCGAAGAGGCGCGCAAGCTGATCGAAGACGGCGTACCCGTCGCCCCCCTGCCCTTTTTGCCCAAGCGCAAGGCGAATTGAAAAGGGGCGCGGTTTGCGCCCCCGTTCCTGACCTTAGAGCGTATCGCGTTCATTCGCATTCACACGATAGGCCCTAACCCTTTGAGTCCGCCTGTTCGAGAAGCACAAAACCGGTGCCCACTTTTGTGGAACCCGCTCTAGCGCCCGAACTTGCCCTTCAGCGCATCGGCAAAGGCATTGCCGCCCCCGCTGCTTTGCGGGGTTGCAGACATCTGCCGGTTTTTGGGCGCGGGCTTGCCGCGATCCTGCCCCCGCTCGGCCTGCCGTTCGCGCGCGTTTTCGCGGGCGTCGGCGCTGTCTTTGCGCATGGTCAGGCCGATGCGCTTGCGCGGCACGTCCACCTCGACCACCCGCACCTGCACGACATCGCCCGCCTTGACCACCTCATGCGGGTCACTGATGAACCGGTCGGCCAATTGGCTGACATGGACCAAACCATCCTGATGCACGCCGATATCGACAAAGGCCCCAAAGGCCGCGACGTTGGTCACCGTGCCTTCCAGCAACATGCCGGGCTTCAGGTCGGTGATCTCGTCAATGCCTTCGGCAAAATTGGCGGTCTTAAAGCTGGGACGCGGGTCGCGACCGGGCTTTTCCAGTTCGGCCAGAATGTCGCGCACCGTGGGCAGGCCAAAACGGTCATCGATGAACTGCCGCGCATCAAGCCGCTGCAGCACCGCCGCATCCCCCATCAGGCTGCGAATGTCGCGCCCACAGGCCGCCACGATCTTGCGGGCCACATCATAGGCTTCGGGGTGGACCGAGCTGGCATCCAACGGCTCTTTGCCATCGGGAATGCGCAAGAACCCTGCCGATTGTTCAAAGGCTTTGGGGCCCAGACGCGCCACTTTCAGCAATTCTCGCCGCGTCTTGAACGGGCCATTGGCATCACGGTGGGCGACGATGGCATCGGCAAGGCTGGGCCCAAGACCCGAAACCCGCGCCAAAAGCGGCGCGGATGCGGTGTTCAGATCGACCCCGACCGCGTTCACCGCATCTTCGACCACGGCATCCAACTGGCGGGCCAGACGGGTTTGATCAACGTCATGCTGATATTGGCCGACACCAATCGACTTTGGCTCGATCTTGACCAGTTCGGCCAAAGGGTCCTGCAAACGGCGCGCAATCGAAACTGCCCCCCGCAGCGACACGTCCAGATCGGGGAATTCCCGCGCCGCCAGCTCCGATGCCGAATAGACCGAGGCCCCGGCTTCGGACACGATCACCTTGGTCGGGCGGTTGGCGGCATTGGGCAGATGCGACAGCAGGTCCGCCACCAGTTTTTCCGTCTCGCGGCTGGCGGTGCCGTTGCCGATGGCGATCAGGTCGACCTTATGTTTTCCTATCAGCGCCATCAGCGTCGCTGCCGACCCGGCGAGATCATTTTTGGGCTGGAACGGATAGATC
>JALQUQ010000005.1 GCA_023263735.1 Paracoccaceae bacterium
GATCGACGGGGTGGAACTGGTCCTGTTGTCGGCGGGAGAAATTCCGCGCGAACTGTCGGCCGGGCGCATTCATCTGGGGGTGACCGGGTCCGATCTGGTGCGCGACAAGCTGGCCAACTGGTCGAACCGCGTCAGCGAACTGGCGCTGTTGGGCTTTGGCCATGCCGATCTGATCATCGCGGTCCCTTCGGTCTGGATCGACGTGGATACGCTGGATGATCTGGATGCCGCCGCCGCCGCCTTTCGGGCGCGCCACGGGTTCCGGATGCGGATCGCCACCAAATATCACCGTCTGGTGCGCGATTTCCTGACGGCGAACGGGGTGGCCGATTATCAACTGGTCGACAGTCAGGGCGCGACTGAAGGAACGGTCAAGAACCTGACCGCCGAGGCGATTGCCGACATCACCTCGACCGGGGAAACGCTGCGGGCCAATCACCTCAAGATCCTGTCGGACGCTTTGGTTCATTCCAGTCAGGCGGTCTTGTTCCGGTCGCATTCGGCGGACTGGTCCGACGAAAATCAGCAGATTTTCGCGGCGCTTTCGGCCAAGATCGGCGTCTGATCGGTGGATGATGGCGCTGCGGCGCCTGTGGGCGAAGCTCTGGTCAGGGCGGGCTGGGCGCGCTAAGATGTTCGCTAAATGTTCCATTTGGCGGCCGATTCCATGTCAGACCATCCGCAGCGAAACGCGCAAGGCTCTGTCTTTGTCGAGCTTTGCGCGCTGACCAATTTCAC
This sequence comes from Paracoccaceae bacterium, assembly GCA_023263735.1. GTDB lineage: Bacteria > Pseudomonadota > Alphaproteobacteria > Rhodobacterales > Rhodobacteraceae > Pseudotabrizicola. The sequence continues at coordinate 739 of JALQUQ010000005.1, forward strand.
CTTTCTGACGGGCGCCGCGCATCCTGAAGAGATGATGGTGGCCGCGCAGCGGGCCGGATTGGCGGTTTTGGCGATCACGGATGTGAATTCGGTGGCCGGTGTGGTGCGCGCCCATCAAAAAGCGCGTGACCTGACGCGCGAAGAGGGGGCCGCCCCACGCCTGATCGCCGGGGCGCGGCTGATCCTGACCGATGGATTTGCCGTCACGGTTTTGCCCCAAGATCGCAAGGGCTGGGCAAATCTGTGCCGCTTGCTGACCTTGGGTCGCCGCCGTGCGCCCAAGGGCACGTGCGAGTTGCACTTTGCCGATCTGCTGGATTGGGGCGCGGGGCTGGAGCTTTTGCTGCATCCGCCGGGCCAGCGGCTGACGCCTTCGGCCCTGCCGCTGCGGGTGCCTGATTGGGGCGCGCGGGTGCGCCAATTGGCCGAACGGTTTCCCGATCACTGCAGTCTGGTTCTGGCCCCGCATTACGACGGGCAGGACCGGGGGCGGATGGCCGCCCATGCCGCCCTTGCCGCGCGGCTGGGGGTGCCGGTGCTGGCCTCGGCCCTGCCGATGATGCACCACCCCGCCCGCCGCCGTCTGGCCGATGTGCTGACCGCTGTCCGGCTTGGGGTCCGGGTCGAGGATCTGGGCCGCCGCGCGCTGCCGCATGGAGAGCAGCGCCTGCGCGGTGCCGAAGAGGTGGCGCGCATTTTCGCCGATCATCCCGCCGCCATCGCCCGCGCCTTGCACGTGGCAGATCGGGCGCGGTTTTCGCTGGATGAGTTGCGCTATGAATATCCGTCGGAAATCACCGGGGGGGAAACCGCCTCGGACCGGCTGGCCCGTCTGGCGGATGAGGGTATTCGCTGGCGCTATCCCAATGGTGTGCCCGACCGCGTGCGCGCCCAGATGGCGCATGAGCTGACCCTGATCGCCAAACTGCGGTATGAGCCCTATTTCCTGACCGTGCATGACATCGTGCGTTTTGCCCGTGGGCAGGGGATTCTGTGTCAGGGCCGGGGCTCTGCGGCCAATTCCATCGTCTGCTATGCCTTGGGCGTCACCTCGGTTTCCCCCGAAATCGGCACCATGGTGTTTGAACGCTTCGTCTCCGAGGCGCGGAATGAACCGCCCGACATTGATGTGGATTTCGAACATGAACGCCGCGAAGAGGTGATCCAGCACATCTATGAAAAATACGGCCGTCACCGCGCGGGCCTTTGCGCCACCGTGATCCATTATCGCGGCAAACGCGCGGTGCGCGAGGTGGGGGCGGCCATGGGCCTGTCCGAGGATACGCTGTCCGCCATGTCCAGCCAGATCTGGGGCTTTGGCGGGGCCGGGGGCATGACCGACCAACGCCTGCGCGAAATCGGGCTGGACCCCACCGACAAGCGCCTGACCCAGACCCTGCAACTGGTCGATGAGATTCAGGGCTTTCCCCGTCATCTGTCGCAGCATGTCGGCGGGTTCATCATCACCGAGGGGCGTCTGGACGAACTGGTCCCCATCGAAAACGCCACGATGGAGGATCGGACGGTCATCTGCTGGGATAAGGATGACATTGATACGCTGGGCATCCTCAAGGTCGATGTGCTGGCGCTTGGCATGCTGACCTGCATCCGCAAGGCCTTTGATCTGGTGGGCAAACACCATCAGAAACGGCTGGATCTGGCCACCCTGCCGCCCGAAGACCCGGAAACCTATGACATGCTTTGCCGCGCCGACAGCTTGGGCGTGTTTCAGGTGGAAAGCCGGGCGCAGATGAACTTTCTGCCCCGGATGCGCCCGCGCAAATTCTACGACCTGGTCATTCAGGTGGCGATCATCCGCCCCGGCCCCATTCAGGGCGATATGGTCCACCCCTATCTGCGGCGCCGGAACGGGGTCGAGGTGGTGACCTTCCCCTCCGATGCCCTTGGCGCGGTCTTGGGAAAAACGCTGGGCGTGCCGCTGTTCCAGGAACAGGCGATGCAGATCGCCATCGTCGGCGCGGGGTTCGATCCGTCCGAGGCGGATCGCTTGCGCCGTTCGCTCGCCACCTTCAAGAAACACGGCAGTGTCAGCGAATTTCGCGACCGGTTCATGGATGGCATGGCCGCCAACGGCTATGACGCCGATTTCGCCGCCCGCTGTTTCGCCCAGATCGAAGGCTTTGGCAGCTATGGCTTTCCCGAAAGCCACGCCGCCAGCTTTGCCCATCTGGTCTATGCCTCGGCTTGGCTGAAACGCCATCATCCCGGCATCTTTGCCTGCGCGCTTTTGAACAGCCAGCCGATGGGCTTTTATGCCCCCGCCCAGATCGTGCGCGATGCGCGCGAACATGGCGTCACGGTGCTGCCGCCCTGCATCAACCACAGCCAGTGGGACAATGTGATGGAGGAACAAGACAGCGGCCTCGCCCTTCGCCTTGGCTTCCGCCAGATCAGAGGGATGGACGAAGAGGAGTCGCTCTGGATCGCCGCCGCCCGCGCCAATGGCTATCACGAGGTGGCCGATGTCTGGCGCCGGGCGGGGGTGGGGGCCGATACCGTCGTGCGTCTGGCCGAGGCCGATTGCTTTGCCGCGCTGGGGATTGATCGGCGTCAGGCCCTGTGGGAGGCCAAGGCCCTGACCGGAAAATCCCCGCTGCCGCTCTTTGCCCGCGATCTTGAGGGGGAGGTGATGCATGAACCCACGATCCATCTGCCGCAGATGGGGGAGGGCGAAGCGGTGGTGCAGGATTACATCGCTCTGCGCCTGACGCTCCGCAGCCATCCGGTGGCACTGTTGCGCAGCCGGCTGACCCCGGGATGGACGGTGGCGGGGCCGCCCCTGCCGGTGCAGATCAGGGTGCCGGCCTGAACTTTGCGACCGGCTTCGTCCGTCCATGGCAATGCCGTTGGGCCGGGCTCGATGCCCGGCGCGGCGGCGGCTTGCCTTAGGCGGCGCGGTCGGTCGCCAGCATGTCATGCACCATCGGCATGACCTTTTCGCCATAAAGCCCGATGCACTCCATCGCCGCGCCATGCGGCACGGGGCCTGTGGTGTATTTCATATCGAACCGCTGAATTTTCAGCGCCTTGACCGTGGCGGCAATCTTTTTCGCCACCGTCTCGGGGCTGCCCACATATAGCGAGCCATGGGTGATCTCGGCGATATACCGATCCTTGGTCTGGGGCGGCCAGCCCCGCTCGCGTCCGATGCGGCCAAACATTTCCTGATAGCACGGCCACAGGACCTCGCGCGCCTCTTCATCGGTTGCCGCCACAAAGCCGGGGGAATGCACCCCAATCGGGCGCGGCTTGGCATCCATCTGATCCACCGCCCGGTGATAGAGGTCCACATAGGGCACGAACCGCCGCGGATCGCCGCCGATGATCGCCAGCATCAATTGCAGATCTTGGCGCACCACGCGCACCACCGATTCCGGGCTGCCCCCCACGCCGACCCAAGTGGTCAGACCCTGCGGCCCCAGCGGCGGATAAACCCGCTGGTTCTTGAGCCCCGTCCGGGTCTTGCCCGACCAGGTGACCTTTTCCTGCCGCACCAGCTTGGCAAACAGGTCCAGCTTTTCCTCGAACAACTGGTCGTAATCATGCAGGTCATAGCCAAACAGCGGGTAGCTTTCGGTAAAGGACCCCCGGCCCAAAATCGCCTCGGCCCGGCCGTTCGACAGCGCGTTCAGCGTGGAAAACCGCTGAAACACCCGCACCGGATCGTCGGACGATAGCACCGTCACCGCCGTGCCCAGATGAATGCGGCTGGTCCGGCCTGCAATCGTGGCCAGCACGATCTCGGGCGCGGAAATGGCGAAATCGTCGCGGTGATGTTCGCCAAGGCCAATGAAATCGACCCCGGCCTGATCGGCCACCACCGCCTGTTCCACCACATCGCGCAACACCTGATCCATCGGTGTGGGTTTGCCATTGGGCAGGCGCGTCACATCGCCAAAAGTATCAAGTCCAAGGGTCAGGGCTGCGGTCATCGGGGTCTCCTTTGGCGGCAAGATATGCCAGCAAAGGCCCGCCGCCTAGTCGCGCAAGTGCAAAGGGATTCTGCAAAAACGCACCGATCAGGCGATCAGCGGTGCCGCTATGGCCGAAATCGCCGTCAGCGCGTCTTGGGGCGAAATGCCCAACAGCAGCCCGCGCTGGCCTGCGTTGATCCAGACGCGCGGGGCGGTGCAGGCGGTCGCCTCGATCCCTGTCGGAACTGCCCGTTTCTGGCCAAAGGGCGAAATGCCCCCCACGTGATAGCCGGTCAGCTTTTCGGCCTTGGGCGGGGGCATCATCGCCGCCGACTTGCCGCCAAAGGCCGCCGCGACCTTTTTCATCGAAAGCTGGTGGTCGGAGGGGATCACACAACAGGCCGGTTTGCCGTCGACCTCAACCATCAGGGTCTTGAGCGTCAGCGCCGGGTCAAGCCCCAAGGCCTTTGCCGCCGCCAGCCCCACGGCATCGGCCTTTGGATCATAGTCATAGGGGTGCAACGAAACCTCGACCCCTGCTGCGGCCAGTGCTTTCAAGGCTTGGGTAGACGCCATCTTACATGCCCAAAGAAAAAGGGGCGCATCGCTGCGCCCCGATCCGATCAATACACCACAACGGAGCGGATGGATTCGCCCTTGTGCATCAAGTCAAAGGCTTCGTTGATCCGCTCCAGCGGCAGGACATGGGTGATCATCGGGTCGATCTCGATCTTGCCGTCCATGTACCAATCGACGATTTTCGGCACATCGGTGCGGCCGCGTGCGCCCCCGAATGCCGTGCCTTTCCAGACGCGGCCGGTCACCAGTTGGAAGGGGCGGGTTTCGATCACGGCGCCCGCGGGGGCCACGCCGATGATGATCGATTGACCCCAACCGCGGTGGGTGCATTCCAGCGCGTCACGCATCACCTTGACGTTGCCGGTGCAGTCGAACGAATAGTCCGCGCCACCGATCTTGTCGAATGGCGTCTTGGTCATGTCGACGATGGCCTGGACGACCGAGCTGCCCTCGGGCAACTCTTTGGGGTTGACGAAATGGGTCATGCCGAACCGCTCGCCCCATTCCTTTTTGTCATTGTTCAGATCGACGCCGATGATCATGTCGGCCCCGGCCATTTTCAGGCCCTGAATGACGTTCAGGCCAATGCCGCCAAGACCAAAGACCACCGCCTTGGCCCCCGCCTCGACATTGGCGGTGTTCAGAACCGCACCGATGCCGGTGGTCACGCCGCAGCCGATATAGCAGATCTTGTCAAACGGCGCATCGTCGCGCACCTTGGCCAGCGCGATTTCGGGCATGACCGTGTGCTGGGCAAAGGTCGAGCAGCCCATGTAATGATAGATCGGGGTCCCATCCAGCATCGAGAAACGGGTGGTGCCATCGGGCATCAGGCCCTGACCTTGGGTCGAACGAATGGCGGTGCAAAGGTTCGTCTTGCGCGACAGGCAGCTGGGGCATTCGCGGCATTCGGGGGTATAAAGCGGGATGACATGGTCGCCCGGTTTCAACGATTTGACGCCGGGACCGCATTTCACGACGACGCCCGCGCCCTCGTGACCCAGGATCGAGGGGAAAATCCCCTCGGGGTCAGCGCCAGAAAGGGTGAATTCGTCGGTGTGGCAAATGCCGGTCGCCTTGATTTCAATCAGAACCTCGCCCTCTTTGGGGTCATCAAGGTTTACGTCCATGATTTCAAGCGGTTTGCCGGGAGCCACGGCAACGGCGGCGCGAGTACGCATTGAACAATCCTCCGAAAGAAATTTATCGCTGGCTGGGGCAAAGCATTATGGCCGGCAGGCGCCGGATGCAACTTGCGTTGTGAAAATCTTTGGGCTTGCCCCTCTGAATTCACAGGGGCTAAGGTGCGAAACAGCGTAAAAATTGTTGAAAAGTATGGGTTTTCGCTGGAATGCACCAGTTTCACGCGCGGTTCGCCCTGCCATGGGTGTTGGGGGCAATCTTGGCGGTGCCGGGCTGTGGAGTGGCGTTGAAACCGCGGGATCAGGCGGATCAGGTTTTGCGCCCGTCACAAGTGGTCGGCTTGGGGTTCACGGCCTGTCGGCCTGCGGATCAGGCCGGTTTGGCGGGCCAGCATTTTGCCGCCTTGGCCGATATGGATCTGCCGGGGCACCTGCGCATTGTGTATCCGGGGCAGCATTTGCCGGTTGAGACAGAGCCCGATCGTTTGAATGCCGAGGTGGATGAAACCGGCACCATCCTGCGGGTCTTTTGTGGATGATCGCAGAGGTCGGGCCTGTTCCCGGGGGGATGGCAGGAAAAAGCCCTCCGCTGGGGGCGGAGGGCCAAGCTGATGCACGTTTCGCTTACGATGCGCGATAGGTCGAATGGCAATCCTTGCAGGCGCCACCAACGGCCCCCATACCAGCCTTGACGCCATCCAGCGACGAGGCGTCCAGAGCGTTGATGGCATCGGCCAGACCTTGGCCTTTGGCCACGAAGTCGTCCCAGTTGGTCCAGATTTCCGGCTTTGCCTTGCTGTCCGGGTCGGTTGAACTGGTTTCAAACTTGACGCTGATATCCGCAGCGGCTGCCACGATGGCGGCTTTTGCCGCTTCGGCGGCGGCGGCGTCATAATCGGCTTTTCCGCCTGCCATGTCGCCCAGAATTTTGACATTGCCACCGATGGTTTTCATCAGGGCCTGACGGGCAACGGCGTGTTCTTCGGTGGCTTCTGCAAATGCAACGCTTGCCACCATGGCAAAGCAAGCGACCATGGCTTTAGTGGTCAATTTCATTATTTATGGCTCCCCGCTGGAAATAATGTGGGTTCACTATAGGCGCGACATTCCGTCGCGTAAGTAGGCTTTTTCTTGGGCAAGGCCTCCTCACGCAATTGTCAACCGCAGGTGGGGGCTCGCCTCTGTGGTGAAGATGTGAGAACATAAGGCGAACAAATGAGTCGTTGAAAGAAATGTCAGTTCGACGCGTGCTTTCCTTATGGTTTCCGCGCATGGCCGCCGAGCGGATGTTGCGGCAGCGTGATCGGGTGCAGGCCCTGCCCGAACCTTTCGCCGTGGTGGGCGAACGGCGGCAGGCGCAGGTGTTGATCTCGCTTTCCGCGATGGCCGAGGCGGCGGGATTGCGTCAGGGGCAGGCCCTGCGGGATGCCATGGCCATGTGCCCGCGCCTGCTGACCGCCTTTGAACATGCCCCGGCGGATGAGGCGTTTTTGCAGGCCTTGCGGCGATGGGCGGGCAAGTTCAGCCCTTGGGTCGCCGAAGAGCCGCCGGATTCGCTGGTGATTGACCTGACGGGATGTGCGCATCTGTTTGGCGGGGAAAAGGCGCTCTTGGCCCAGATCGAAGAAGATTGTGCTGATCTGGGGCTGACCATGCGGGCAGGGATTGCCGACACCCGCGGCGCGGCTTGGGCCTTGGCGCGCTATGCGGGGGCTGTGTCCGGGCCGGTTCATTCGGGCGATGATATTCGGCAAGAGGCGCGGGCCACGCGGTCGCGGGCCCATCCCCGTCGCGTATCGCCGCAAAGCGCCGCGCCGACCATCCGCAGCCAAGGCGTGATAGCCGAGCCGGGGACCATGCGGCAGGTCATGGCCCCCTTGCCCTTGGCCGCGCTGCGCCTGCCCGCGCAGACGGTCGAGCAGTTGTCGCGGCTGGGATTGCGCCGGGTGGGCGATGTCGCGCTGTTGCCGCGTGCCTCTTTGGCACGGCGGTTTGGGGCCGATGTTCTGCGCCGTCTGGATCAGGCCCATGGGCTGGAGCCTGAACCCGTCAGCCCTGCCGCCGCACCGTTGCATTTCGCCGCCCGGATGGGTTTCCCCGATCCGATCGGATTGGCCGATGATGTTCTGGCCGGGATCGATCGTCTGTTGCCCACGCTGTGTGCGCGGTTGCGCGCACGGGGGCGCGGGGCGCGGCAAGTCCGGCTTGAGGCGCAGCGCACCGATGGCCGCACCGAATGGGCCCTGGTCAATCTGGCGCGCGCCAGCGCCGACCCAGACCGTTTGCGCCCGCTTTTGGCGATGAAGATCGATGGATTGGAGGCGGGGTTTGGGTTTGACCGCCTGCGGATCGAGGCGACGGTGACCGAACCTCTGCATGCCGTGCAGCACCGTGGCCATCTGGATGCCGCGGCCGAGGCGGTGTCACGGGCGCAATCGGATACGGCGCTTGATGATCTGATTGGCAAGCTGGGGGCGCGTCTGGGGCAGGATGCCGTCATCCGGTTGCATCCGGCTGACAGCCATATCCCAGAGAAAACGGCCAATGTTCTGGCGGCGGCATGGTCCGAGCCCGCAGCCGAACCTTGGCCCGAACCGCGGGCGCCACGTCCGGTGGTGTTGTTCCGCCCCGAACCCGTCAGCCCGGTGGCGGATCACACCCCGCAGCCACCTGGGGCCCCGGTTCCGCCCGCGCGGTTTCGGTGGCGACGGCGCGATTTTGCCTTGCGGGTGGCGGCGGGGCCGGAACGGTTGTTGCCCGAATGGTGGCTGGATGATCCCGAATGGCGATCAGGCCCGCGCGATTATTGGCGGGTCGAGGTCGAGGGGGGCGGGCGCTACTGGCTTTTTTATGCGCATGGCGGCGAAATCTCGGGCGGGTGGTTTTGCCACGGGATTTTCGCCTGATGCGTTAAAGCGCCACAATACGGGCCGGGCCCGGCCCGATGTGGCCGATGGGTGTTGCGCGCTCTCCCAACCGGGCAAGTTCTTCGATCACACGCTCGGCCATGGCTGCGGGAACAGTGGCCATAAGCCCGCCGCAGGTTTGCGGGTCGATCAGCAGATCGGTAATCGGGCCGGGTGGGGCATCCAGATTCCAGCCCAGGGCTGCCCGATTCGCCGGGGCCAAGGTCGAGGCCATTCCCGCCGCCGCCAAAGCCAAGGCCCCCGGCAAGACGGGGATCTTGGACAGGTCCAGCTCTGCCGAAACCCCGCGCCCATGATCGGCCCCGCGCACCATTTCCCACAAATGCCCCGCCAGCCCAAAGCCGGTGACATCGGTCATGGCCGTGGCCGCGTTGCGCAGGATCGCCGCCGCCGGCCCAAGCGGGCGCGACATCGATTCAATGCACTGCACCCAAGCCTCACCCAGCATTGGCTGACCGGGGCCCGAGGGCAAAATCGACATCGCCATTTCGGCCGCCAGAATCGTGCCGGTGCCGATGGGTTTGGTCAGCAGGATCACATCGCCGACCTGTGCCCCGGATTTTGGCGTGATCTGGCCCTTGGCCAATCCGGTGACCGTAAAGCCGATGGTCAGCTCATCACCGACAGAGGTATGGCCGCCGGCAATATCGGCCCCGGCGGCGCGAAAGACCGATGCGGCGGCCTCCATCACCTCGGCCAACATCCGCGCCTGCAGGGAGGCCGACAGGCGGGGCAAGGTGATCTGGGCCAGCGCTATCTGCGGATCAGCCCCCATGGCCCAGACATCGCCCAAGGCGTGAATGGCCGTAAGCCGCGCCATCAAGGCCGGATCATGGGTAAAGGCGCGCAAATGGTCGGTGGTCATGACCTGCACCGCCTGACCCACCGCCAGAATGGCGGCATCATCCCCCGGGCCCGAGATCACATCAGACCGAACCGGGGCGGGTAGGGTTTGCAGCGCGGCAGACAAGGCCCCCGCCCCGACTTTTGCCCCACATCCCCCGCACATCGGTTTCTTGCCCAACGCTTCTGACAGGCCCTTGGCATGCGGATTGGGCAGGGCTGGCTGTGGCATCGCAGGAAATTCCCGCAGCATCGTCATGAATTTCTGGTCGATCCGGTCTTTGAGCCACCAAAGCCACGCCCCACCCGCGCGCAACCCGAATTTGTCGGCAGCGGCGCGACGATCCCCCAAGGAAATCAGCTTTAGATAATCGCGCTGCGGCGAAAAGCGCTGCATCGTCCCCTTGCTGACGGCGGTCCGCAGGTTGTGAAAAAGCACCGGTGCGGCGCGAACCGCGAAAACCCCGGCCTTGGGGCGCGGAGCAAAGGCCAGATGCGCGCAATCGCCCGCCGCAAAAACCGAAGGGTCCGAGCTTTGCAAGGTGGGAGAGACGGTGACAAAGCCGTCGTGCAGGTCAAGCCCGGTGTCGCGCAGCCAATCTTGGGCGCGCCCGCCCGCGACGGCCAAGGTAAAGTCTGACGCAAGGCGCTGACCATCCGACAGCATCACCGCATCGCGGGTGATCTCGGCCGCTGATACCTGGGTCACCAAGGCAATGCCTGCCCGACCGAGTTCCGCCAAAAGCGTGCGCCGCGTGCCCTCACTGATCGCAGGCAGGGCGGTTGCCCCGCGTTCGATCACGGTGATGACCGGTTGGCGGCCGCTTTGCACAAGACGATGGTGCGACGCCAACGCCAGTTCGACCCCGCCCACGCCACCGCCGATGATGGTGACATGCGGGGCAGACGGGGCATTGGCCACAAACGCCTCCCACGCCTGAAAGTAATTGCCCAAGGGCTTTGCCGAAACGCCAAACGCGGCATGCCCGGGAACCAAAGGCAGATCGGACTGGATACCGATATCGACCGATGCCATGTCATAGGGGACCTGCCGCCCCGACGACAGATGGACGATTTTCTGCGCAAGGTCCATGCCCGTGGCCGTATCCAGGATCAGCCGCGCCCCCGCCAGTCGGCCCAGCCGAACCAGATCGATCAGCATGTCGTCGCGCAGATAATGGCCCGCGATCGCCCCCGGCAACATTCCGGTATAGGGGGCGACCGGGCCGGGGTTGATCACGGTCAGCCGCGCCCCGGGCAAGGGGTTCATCGCCCATTGGCGCAAAACCAAGGCATGGGCGTGCCCTCCTCCGACCAAAACGATATCTTGGGTCAGGGGCAGGGGGCTGTGCATGGGAAAGGTCCGCTTTAGGTTTGTCTGCAAGCTAACCCCAGTTTGCGCCGGATACGAGGGGGCTGCGACATTAGGCGATAGGGGCACAGGACCTTTGTCGAAACGGCGGACGGGTGTTAGGCTTTGCCCCCAAAGTCGTGTGTCGTCGGGGGTTTCACAGATGCAGATGGCAGCAACATTCGTCTGGCGTTTGTGCCTGTGGTTCTGCGCCATGGGGATGATTGCGGGGCCCGTCCCGGCGCAAGAGGCGCGGCCGGTGATCGAACCGGTGACCACGCCCATGACCTTTCGCATGGCGTCAAGCGGGGGGAATTGTGTGGGCTGTGAATGGGTGGTGGCCGAAGGCGTCATCACCAACGAAACACCGGATTTGCTGCGCGCCTTCATCCGCGATTGGGAGCATATCTATTTCATCGTCTTCAATTCTCCCGGTGGGAACCTTTTCGCCGGATTTGAGCTGGGAAAAATCCTGCGGGAACAGAACGCCAATGTCAGCATCGCGGCCTCGCGGCCCATGGTCGAACTGCCCAACTATGACGAACAACACCCCGGCATCTGCGTTTCGGCCTGCGCCTATGCCGTTTTGGGCGGGGGGTTGCGGTCGATTTCCGAAGGAGAGCTTGGCTTTCATCAGTTTTCTGACCCAAAGGCCTTGGAAAGCCCCGAGATGGCGCAATTCACTGCCACCGACCGCGTCAAGGATCAGCTGATCACCGGGCGCATCGTGCAATATCTGCGTGAAATGGGGATCGATCTGCGGCTGTATGAACTGGCGGCCGAGGTGGCGCCCGATCAATTGCGGTTCCTGACCGATGGCGAATTGATCGACTTTGGGATCAACACCAACCCCGATGTCGTGCAGCGAGATTGGACCATGCTGCCCTTTGAAAAGGGGCTGGTCGCGGAATCCGAAACCTTGCGGAATTTTCTAAGCCCGAATGGCGGGAAGGTGCGGTTTTACTGTTCCAAGGGCAAAACCTATCTGGCTTTCTTTCGTCCGTCGCGCCTGTTTCGGGATGAAAGCATCGTGACCGAAATCAAGGAGGTCTTTGACAGCACGCCCCCCGATCTGGTGGTGGGGGACCGACCGCTTGGCGCAAGGTATGAGGGCGTTTATCCCAGCAAGGATGGACAGACATTCGTGACCCTGTTCTCTCTGTCCAAAGCGGCGGCGAACGATTTCGTCAAGGCAGAGGCGGTGACGGCGTCTTATGGCGCCGGGCGCGCGACCGAGGCCTTTTATTCTCTCCTCAGCCTTGGCCCCTTGCCCACGGATCGGCGTGCTTTGACCTTGGCGGCCAAGAACTGCATCAACTGACGCGGATGCAAACGAGAGCTCCGGCACGACACCGGCCCCCCGCTTTGCCATTGGGTAAAACCGCGACGCCAAATGTCGGATACGGGGATGACTTGTCGCACCAACTCGCCTAGCTGAACCTTGGGAAACAGGCGAGAATGAACATGGGCTACTATTTGGGCGTTGATACCGGCGGAACCTATACCGATGCGGTTGTGGTTGATGGCGCGGCAACCAAGGTCGTCGGCAAGGCGAAATCGCTGACCACGCGAAAGGATTTGTCGATCGGTATCGGGGGCGCTGTCGATGCGGCCCTCTCGGCCGCCGATGTGCCCGCGTCGGATATTTCGATGGTTTCCCTTTCGACCACGCTTGCCACCAATGCGCTTGTCGAAGGGCAAGGCGGCCGTGTGGCCCTGATCTTCATCGGGTTCGATGCCAGCGACGAAGCCCGCGCCGGGCTTGCCGATGCGTTGAAGGGCGACCCGATTCTGCGCTTTGAGGGGGGGCATGGACATGCCGGCCAAGAGCGCGCGCCGCTGGATTTGGCGCGACTGGAAACAGAGGTGGCGGCGCTTGCCGATGATGTGGTGGGCTTTGCCGTCGCCGCCCAGTTCGCCACGCGCAACCCCGCCCATGAAATTGCCGCGCGTGAGGTCATTCGCCGCGTCACCGGGCGGCCGGTGACCTGCAGCCATGAGTTGTCGGCCAATCTGAATGGTCCCAAGCGGGCGCTGACGGCGCTTTTGAATGCCCGTCTTATTGGCATGATTGATCGTTTGGTGGCCGCCTGCGAGCAGCATTTGCAGCGCGCCGGGATCGATGCCCCGTTGATGGTGGTGCGCGGCGATGGCGCGCTGATTTCAGCGGCGATGGTGCGTGAACGCCCGATTGAAACCATTCTGTCGGGGCCCGCGGCCAGCATCGTGGGCGCACGCTGGTTGACCGGGGCCAAGGATGCGCTGGTCTCTGACATCGGGGGCACAACGACGGATGTGGCCCTGTTGAAAGATGGTTTGCCCGAAATCGATCCCGAAGGCGCGCGCGTGGGCGGGTTCCGAACCATGGTCGAGGCGGTGGCGATGCGCACCACCGGTCTGGGGGGCGATTCCGAGGTGCATCTGGTGACCGAAGGGCTGGAGGGCGGTTTGCGCCTTGGCCCGCGTCGCCTGATCCCGATTTCCCTTTTGGCTGTGGATCATGGCCCGATGGTGGACGAGTCGCTTGATCGGGCATTGGCGACCGAGGTTGCCGGGGAAATGGATGGTCGGTTTGTCGTGCCGATGACGGGTACGGCGGCGGGCCTGACCGCGCGTGAGGCGACCGTTCTGGCCCGGATCGACCGCCCGATGCCGCTGGCCAAGGCGCTTGCCTCGCGGCTAGAGGCTGCGGCGCTGGATCGGCTGGTGGCGCGGGGGTTGGTGATGCTGTCCGGGGTCACCCCGTCGGATGCCAGCCACGTTCTGGGGCGGCTGTCGGCGTGGAACAGCGGGGCCGCCGAAAAGGCGCTGCGCCTGATGGGGCGGCGGCGCAACGGATCGGGCGAGCGTTTTGCCAATGATCCGGCCGTCTTTGCGCAAGCCATTGTCGATCAGTTGACCTTGCAGACGGCGGAATGCCTGTTGGAAGCAGCATTCGCCGAAGATCCGGCTTTTGCTGGCCACGCCCCCGAGACGCTGGCGCGGCATGTGCTCTTGCATCGCGGATTGGCGCACCATCGCGGCGTGATGCAGGTTTCGGCGCGGTTGGGGGTTCCCGTCATCGGTCTGGGGGCCTCGGCCCCCGCCTATTATGGGGCGGTCGGCACGATGCTGGGCTGCGACATGATCCTGCCCGAACATGCCGGCGTGGCCAATGCCATCGGCGCCGTTGTGGGGCAGGTCAGCCAGCGCGTGACGGGGAGTGTCACCTCGCCTGCCGAAGGGCGCTACGCCGCCCATTTGCCAAACGGGGTCGAGATCTTTTCCGATCTGGAGGCAGCGCTTGCCAAGATGGAGGCGACGCTGCGGGCCGAGGCCATGGATCGCGCGGCGCGGGCCGGAGCCGTCGAGGCCACGCTTTTGGCAGACCGCAAGCTCAAGGAGGCCGAGATCGAGGGGCGGCGCATGTTTATCGAAGCCCAGATCACGGTGACCGCAACCGGCCGTCCGCGCGTTGCTCATGATTTTGAACAGAAAGAATGACGATTTGCCCTTGACGCCCCCGCGCTTGCGCAATACGACGCCCGCAGTGGCTGGGTAGCTCAGTTGGTTAGAGCACATGACTCATAATCATGGGGTCGGGAGTTCAAGTCTCCCCCCCGCCACCACCTTCTCGAAGAAGTGATTTCGGTTCTTGTGGTGGCTGGCTTGGCCCAAAGGACCGTGGGATAATCGTTTGAATAGGGGCGGGGCTTAGCAGGCTGCTGAAGAAGTCGGCGGTGCGGAATGGTTTCCTTTCTGCGCTACCTGCTGCGGTTGGTTTCGGCGCGTTGGGTGCGTGCGTGCAATGTGCCTGACGCGGTTTCCCGGCTTCAGGCAGCCAGCAGCCGGGGCAGTCGGGCGAGGTTGTTGGCAGCCATCGTCAGGATGAAGCGGGCACGCACCCGTTCGACGCCGCGATAGACGGTCTGGGTCATGCCGCCGACGGTCTTGGCCCAGCCGAAAGCTTCTTCGATCCGTTTGCGGTGTTTGATGGACAGGGCGTAACCCTCGTGCCGCGTCGTGCGGCCATCGATCGCTGAATATCTCGATTTCTGCGCGACATGGGGCGTGACGCAGGCTTGCCGCAGGTCGGCGACGAACTCTGCGGCGTCAAAGCCCTTGTCCGCGCCCAGCGTGAGCTGGCGGGTCGATCCGGGGGAGTGTCGGTGGATCATGTCCAGCGCGGCGCGCCGTTCCGCGTGACCGTCGGCCTGCGTCAGGTCGCCCTGCACGATCAGGCCCGAGCGGTTTTCCATCAGCGCATGGCCGATGAAGCAGAGTATGGCGCCGGTGCCAGGGGACTTCCTGTAGAGCCGGGCATCAGGGTCTGTGGTCGAGGCATGGGTGGCATTGGACCGCTTCTCGCCCTTGAAGTCGACCTCGGCATTGCGGTTCCAGCGGCTGGGGCGGGACATCGGGTCGGTCTCGGTTATCTGGGGTTGATCCTTGGCGGGGCAGTCGGGTCCAGGCGGGCTGCCGGGGTCGTTGTCGGGCGGCGTGTCCCCGGCCTTTGGTTGAAAGCTCTTCATCGAGGCCCAGGCCTTCACCAGTGTGCCATCGACCGAGAAGTGGTCGTCCGACAAGAGCGGCGCGACCTCGCGATGGGCCAGGATCGCCGCCATCACCTTGCGCGACATCTCGGTTGTCAGCAGCCGGTCGCGGTTCTTGGTGAAGACCGTCGGCACCCAAGCCGGATCGTCGATCCCCAGCCCCACGAACCAGCGGAACAACAGGTTATACTGCATCTGCTCCATCAGTTGCCGCTCGGAGCGGACCGAGAACAGGATCTGGATCAGGCCCGCCCGGATCAACCGCTCCGGCGCGATCGAGGGGCGACCGAAATCGGTGTAAAGCGCCGCGAACTCGGCATCGAGGCTGGCCAGCGCATCGTTCACCACCTGCCTGATCTTGCGCAGCGGATGACGCAACGGGATGCGTTCCTCCAGATCGACATAGCTGAACAGCGACCCGCTCGCCTCGTCCGTCCCGCGCATCTGCACCCCCAACGTTATCCTGCCAAGGGTGAATCATGTTCTCAATCCACTGTCGAGGCAGGACTATTTCAGCAGCCTGTTAGATAGTCTGGGCTGTCGTGGTATTTTATCGCGTCCTTTATTTCGACCATTTCCGTCAGGACGACGATGCCGAACTGCCCCCCGCCGATGGCCTGATGGGCCGGAATGAAATTCGGACCAATGTTTTCATCGGCATATCCTGGAATATCGTTCGTCCAATGCCCTTTTAGGCTGGCCCCCCAACCCAGTTGATAGCCGTAATCGTGCCCACCCAAGGCAGCCAACATGGCGGGCATGTCGCGGCCCACCAAGGAATGGCCCAAATGATAGATATCCAGATCGAAAGAGGGCGGGGGCAAGGGGGCCTGATATCGGGCGGCGAAATCCTGATCAGACAAGGCCCCCGGCCGGGCCCAAAGCCAAAGGCTGATGGCGACTGCAACCAAGGCAGCGCCGGCAAATACCCATGTCTTGATCTTGACCATTCATTGCCCCTGTTGTCTGCGACATTATCTGGTAGTTCTGTGTCGCAGAAACCAGAGAGACTTGGCTGTTGCTGACCTATTTGATGACCCGAAAAGCCCAATCAGGGCCTTTGTTTTACCGTGTCGAGGTCTTGGACAATCTATTCGGCGAATACAGCGTGTCGCGCGAATGGGGAAAGAGCGGGCGGCAGGGCAAGCAGGTCTTGGTGTGGTTTTCGAATATTCGCGATGCCTGTGGGGCGGCCGACCGTTGGTGCCGGAATGCCCAGCGGCGCGGTTATGAACGCAAAGGAGCTTTGCTATGACACATCTTTGGGTCCGCGCCGAACAGCGCCCGAATGAAGAGAGGGTCGGATTGACTCCCGAAGGCGCCGCAGAATTGGTCAAGGCCGGTCTGCGCGTAACGGTCGAGAAATCATCGGTTCGCGCCATTCCGATTGATGGGTATATCGCCGCGGGCTGCGAAATCGCCGAAGAGAATTTGTGGCCCAAGGCCCCATCCGACGCGATCATTTTCGGGCTGAAGGAATTGCCCGAGGATGGCACGCCCCTGCACCACCGCCACATCATGTTTGGTCATGCCTACAAGGGCCAACCGGCCGGACGAATTCTGCTGCAGCGGTTCAAGGCTGGCGGCGGGACGCTGTATGATCTGGAATATCTGGTTGATGAAACCGGACGCAGGGTTGCCGCCTTTGGGTATTGGGCAGGCTATGCTGGTGCCGCTGTAAGCCTGAAAACTTGGGCGGCACAACAGCGTGGTGGTCTGGTTGGACCGGTCTCGAAATACCCGGGCAAACAGGCCTTGCTCCAGGATCTGGAAGAGGAACTTGGGAATTTGCCCCGCCCCCGGGCAATCGTTATCGGCGCACTTGGCCGCGTTGGCACCGGTGCGTCTGACCTGTGCGCGGCGCTGGGTGTGGAGGTGACCAAATGGGATATGGCCGAAACGGCCAGTGGTGGCCCGTTCCCCGAAGTCTTGGCGCATGAAATCTTTTTGAACTGCATCCTCGCTCGCCCGGGGTGCCCCGTCTTTGTACCCGCGTCGGCCAAGACAGAAGCCCGCAAATTGACGGTTATCGGAGACATTGCCTGCGACCCGACGTCGGACTTTTCGCCGATCAAGGTCTATGATCGGGCAACCGACTGGGAGGCGCCCGCCTTGCGTGTGGCCGATCACCCGCCGTTGGATGTGACGGCGATCGACAATCTGCCATCGCTTTTGCCCGTTGAAAGCAGTCAGGATTACGCGGCCCAGTTGTTGCCCAGCCTGAAAACCCTGACGCATCTGGAACAGGGCGTATGGGCCCGGGCATTTGCCGATTTCACCAAACACGTCGCGACCGTTTAAGGGGAGAGAAAACATGACAATTCATTGGTGTGGGACCGGACTTTCCTCTGTTCCCGGGTTGCGCAGGTTGGTGGCCGAAGGGCTGCAAGTGGTTGTCTGGAACCGAACAGTTGATAAGGCGCAGGCTGTCGTGGGGGATGTGGTATCGGACATTCGCCCCTTTACGCTTGAGGCGCTTGCCGCCGCCCTTCAGCCGGGGGATGTGGCGGTTTCGATGCTTCCTGCCGATCAGCATGTGGCCATCGCCAAGACCTGTCTGGAACGCGGTGCGCATTTTGTGTCTTCCAGCTATATCGCGCCGGAGATGCGGGCTCTTGAGGCCGCGTTCAAGGAAAAGGGGCTGACCAACCTGAATGAAATCGGGCTGGACCCCGGAATCGATCATTTGATGGCGCATGATCTTGTCGCGCGTTACCGCGCTTCGGCGGCGTTCCATCCGGAAAATGAACTCAGCTTTACCAGCTATTGCGGTGGCGTGCCCAAGATCGCCAATGACTTCCGCTATAAGTTCAGCTGGGCACCGGCTGGTGTCTTGAAAGCGCTGAAATCGCCGTCGCGGTCGATCAAAAATTTTGCCGAGTTGAAGGTTTCACGGCCTTGGGATGCGATCACGGCTTTTGACGCCCCGCTGCCGCAGCCCGAGAGCTTTGAGGTGTATCCGAACCGTGACTCCTATCCGTTCTTGCAGGATTATCGGTTTGATCCGGCGTGGAAGGTCAAGGATTTCGTGCGCGGCACCATTCGCCTGAATGGATGGTCCGAGGCATGGGCCGGAATTTTCCGCACCATCGAAGCGCTTGAGGGTAAACCGGCGGCCGAGATCGACAGCACTCTGAACGCTTTGGCCGCAGAGCTTTTGAAAACCAACAGCTATGCCAAAGGCGAACCGGACCGCGTTGTGCTGTTCGTGACCCTGAAAGCCGAGCGGGACGGCAAGCCGGTGTTCCACGAGACATGGGCCTTGGATTCCTGGGGCGATGACCGTGGTTCGGCGATGGCACGGCTGGTGTCCATTCCGGTGTCTTTGGGGGTACAGGCGGTTGCAAATGGCGAAATCGCGCCTGGCGTACACCCCGCTCCGCACGATCCCACGCTCATTTCGCGCTGGATGGAAACTGTGGGCAAGCTGGCGCAATACGTCGAACGCGTGGACCATTTGGCCTAAGCCCGCCGCAATATCGTTCAATTTTTCGATGATCCCGGGGGTTTGCCCCGGGGTCATTCACAACCAGACTTTGATTTGGGTGACAGAACTGTCGAATTGACGTAAACAATCGTTCCAAAGAACCGGCAAATCCGGCAACAGAGGACGAGCAGGGATGAAAGTTTTCAACGCAAGGCAAAGCGGTGGATGGCGGACACGCCTTGCCGTTTGGCGTGCGTCGCGCGGCCCCAAGGCCGAGGGCTTTACCTCAGCCCCCGAGCCCCGTTCCATCGGATTGGTTGCGCGGGGCCGTCAGGTGGTGGCGGGCAATTTCCTGTTTGCGGGGCATTTGGTCGAATCTCCCTTGGGTATTTGGGACATTCCAAAACCTGATGCCGATTTCGCGGCAGAGATTCAGGGATTCAGCTGGCTCGACGATCTAGCGGCACTGGGGGATTTTGCGGCCCGGCAAAAGGCGCAGATTTGGGTGCAAGAGTGGATTTCAGCCTATGGTCGCGGAAAAGGCGAAGGTTGGACACCCAACCTGACCGGCCGCCGCCTGATCCGATGGATTCACCATGCGCTGTTTCTGATGAATGGCGCAAAGCGTGAAGAAACCGATGCCTATTTCGCGTCGCTGACATCTCAGACACGTTATCTTGCAAGGACTTGGCCAGAGGCCGCGCCGGGCTTGCCCCGGTTCGAAGCGCTGACCGGTCTTGTCTATGCTGGCCTTTCGTTGATGGGGATGGAGGCGCTTGTTGATCCTGCCGTTGCCGCCCTCGCCTTGGAAGCCGAGCGTGAAATTGACAGCGAAGGCGGCATCACGACGCGGAACCCCGAAGAACTGCTTGAGGTCTTTACCCTTCTTAATTGGGCGGCATTGTCGCTTTCGGTTGCCGGAATGAAGGTTCCCGACGCCCATTTGGCCGCCATCGAACGTATTGCACCGACCCTGCGGTTGCTTCGCCATTTTGACGGGGGCTTGGCCCGGTTTCATGGTGGCGGGCGTGGCATCGAAGGGCGGCTAGATCACGCACTGGCAAGCGCTGGCGTCAAACCGGGTTTGGCGCGCGGATTGGCGATGGGGTTTCTGCGGCTGTCGGGGGGGCGAACCTCACTTATTCTGGATGCCGCTTCGCCGCCGGGTGGCCGGGCTGGGGCATTCGCTCATGCCTCGACACTTGCGATAGAGGTCACATCTGGCCGCAGGCCGCTGATCGTGAATTGTGGGTCTGGCGCCCCATTTGGCACGGAATGGCGCCGCGCAGGGCGCGCG
>JALQUQ010000601.1 GCA_023263735.1 Paracoccaceae bacterium
GAGCCGGCGCTGGTCGCCATAGCTCAGCGTGCGTGCCTTGAAGTCGGCGTACTTGCCGATGCCGACATAGTCGAGCAGCTCTCGCGCGCGCTCCATGATGGCGCGCTCCTCGGCCTTGAAGCCGGACGTGCGGAAGATCGCGCCGAACAGGCCCGAGTTCGTGCGCAGGTGGCGCCCGACCATCACGTTCTCGAGCGCGGTCATCTCGGCGAACAGGCGGATGTTCTGGAAGGTGCGCGCGATGCCGGCCTTGGCGACCAGGTGCACGGCGCTGGGCTGGTAGGGCTGGCCGCCGAGCTCGAAGGTCCCGCTGTCGGGCGTGTAGAGGCCGGTGATGACGTTGAAGAAGGTGGTCTTGCCGGCGCCATTCGGGCCGATCAGGCCATAGACCTGGCCGCGCTCGATGGTGAGCCCGACATCGGACAGGGCTTGCAGGCCGCCGAAGCGTTTCGAGATGCCGGCGACTTTCAGTACGGTTTCTGCCATGGTGCTTCCTAGCGGCTCACTTGACATGTTGCAGGCTCTTGCCGTGCTCGGAGGTCGGCCACAGGCCGCGCGGGCGCAGCAGCATCACGATGATCATCGCCAGCGCGGTCAGCAGCTGGCGCAGGATCGAGGCGTCCAGGCGGCCGTCGGTCATGGCCTGCAGCGGTCCCGCGACATAGCGCAGCACCTCGGGCAGCGCGGCCAGCAGCACCGCGCCCAGGATCACGCCGGGCAGGTGGCCGATGCCGCCGAGCACGACCATCGCGACGATCATGACCGACTCGAGCAGGCTGAAGGATTCGGGCGAGATGAAGCCCTGGAAGCCGGCGAACATCGAGCCCGAGATGCCACCGAAGCTCGCGCCCATGCCGAA
>JALQUQ010000602.1 GCA_023263735.1 Paracoccaceae bacterium
TACCTCGCGCCGGAGGTGCTGAAACGGTTGGTTTATAGGCGAGAGGTTTCCGCAGTTACTGTAAAGCAGCTGGCAGATTGTGCGCTGCTGTCGTGGCAAGATCAGGAGGGTGTGGTGTTTGCGGAGGAAGGCGGCGCGAAGTGAAGGGCCAGATAGATCTCTGGACTGGTTTTGAAATACTTGAAGGGGGATCGTTTGGTCATGAACAGATGGTCGCCTACCCTCGCAAAGCATCAAGTGGGGTTTTCTGACAAAGCCCCATGGTCGCAACTCTTCCCGGCCGAGCAGGCCCGCATCATTCTGCTTTTGGTGCGGCGGGTCACGGTCACCGCCGCCGGGCTCAAGGTCGACATTCGCCGCGAGATGGTGGCGCCCCGCAGACTGGAGGCTGCCGAATGACCAAGCCGGACGATACGATCCGCGTGCTGATCCCGCTGCAGGTGCGCAAGAAGAACGGGCGGCCGAAGATCCTGCCGCCAGCTGACTATCGACCGAGCGAGGATCAATCGCAGGATCCGCACATCTTGCGGGCCATCGGTCGTGCATGGGGATGGCGGCGGCGCATGGAGGCCGATGAGTTCGCCACCATCCAGGAACTGGCCGCGGCGGTCGGGTTGGCGGAACGCCATGTAAGCCGCCAGCTGCGGTTGGCTTATCTAGCGCCGGAGGTGTTGAAGCGGCTGACCTGCGGGCGCGAGGCGTCGGCTGTCAGCCTGTATGATCTTTGCTTTTTGGCGGGCGAGGCGTGGGCGCTACGGGTGGCGCGGGCAGTTGGCGACGGTGCAGCGAAATCGACGTGATCGGCCCTTAGCAGACTGTCGGGCATGTGATCAGATTAGTGAAGCGTCGCGCGA
>JALQUQ010000603.1 GCA_023263735.1 Paracoccaceae bacterium
GTAGAGATGAATCGTGTTTGCGGTATTTGGTGCCGCCATAAACCTGGGCAGTCTGGCCATAGAGCTCGGCATCTTTGCGATTGGCGGCATGGTCGTTATTGAATTTGGGCTCAAAAGACGTCGAAGGTTTCGCAATCATGTTGTTCTGGGAGCTTTTGCTGTGGTCGGTTTGGTCTGTTCCGAAGAGTGTGGCAGTGCCTTTGCTTTCACCGCCCAGCTTCTTGCGGGTTGGCGGATCCAGCTTGGGGTCAGCGAAGATGGCGCTCTTGAACGTGTTAATTTCGCGAGTGGAGGGGCCTTTGTTTCCATCACTACCGAAGATACTGCTGCTAAAGGTGTTGTGGTTTCGCTCGCGCAATTGTTTTTCCGGGGAGACACAGCCGGGCTGCACTGTGCCTCTGTTCGTGTCACTGCAACCGAAGATGTTAGAGTCCTGGTACGAGGCGCGGGTGGCGTTCGCTTTTATCGGATTGTCTTTGAAGTGGGCTCCTCGCTTGTTCTCAAGGGCCTTTGGTTATGCATAGTCGGGGTTGGTGTTGAGTACGCTGCTCCTCACGTTGTTGTTATACCTTGTCTTGTTATCGTAATTGACAACATTCTGTTCGGGGTGGCTCAAGATGTCACCACCATAAGTTGCCTGCATTGCAGCTCTTGCTTGAGCCATCTGGTCTTTCGCAATAAATAAAATTTGTTGATTAACAGGTGTGCTAACAGACACTTACCTATCTCGCTCGAAATTCAAAAATCAATTTTACTTCTTTAATCCTGAAGGGGTTTTGGGGTTTTGGGGGAATATTCCCGATAGGCCGTGCCCCCGACGACCAAAGCCACCAAAGCGATGCCGATCC
>JALQUQ010000604.1 GCA_023263735.1 Paracoccaceae bacterium
GAGCAACGAGACCATCACGCTGGTCAAGGACACCTCGCTGATCTATGTGCTGGCGATGAACGACCTGCTGCGCGCTGCGCGCGGCATCGTGCAGCGCGATTTCACGACCTCGCCCTTCGTGGTCGCCGCCGCCTTCTACCTGTTGATGACGCTGGTGCTGACCTGGGCCTTCCAGCGCATGGAAAGGAAAGTCGCCGTCTATGACTGAGCATCCGATGATCCGTGCCATCGACCTGCACAAGAGCTTCGGCCCGCTGGCCGTGCTGCGCGGCGTCTCGTTCGAGGTCGCCCGGGGCGAGGTGATCGCCGTGATCGGTCCCTCGGGCTCGGGCAAGAGCACCCTGCTGCGCTGCCTGATCCACCTCGAGACCATCGAGCGCGGCGCGATCGAGATCGAGGGCCGTCCGCTGGTCTCGACCGACGCGCATGGCCATTGCCACTATCTGCCCGAGGCCGAGATCCGCAGTCTGTGCGGACGCATGGGCATGGTGTTCCAGCACTTCAACCTGTTCCCGCACCTGACCGTGCTGCAGAACCTGATCGAGGCACCCGTCACGGTCAAGGGCCTGAGCCGCGACGCCGTGCTGCCGCTGGCCGAGGAACTGCTCCGCAAGGTCGGCCTGTTCGACAAGCGCGACAGCTACCCCTCGCGGCTGTCGGGCGGGCAGAAGCAGCGGGTCGCGATCGCGCGCGCGCTGGCCACGGCACCCAAGGTGCTGCTGCTCGACGAACCGATGGCCGCGCTCGATCTGGCGCGCCGGCTCGAGATCATGCCCTGGCTCGAGCGGCTGCGCGACGAGCTCAGCATCCCGATGCTCTATGTCACCCATTCCCCCGACGAACTGGC
>JALQUQ010000605.1 GCA_023263735.1 Paracoccaceae bacterium
GCAAAAGGCCGCAGCCGCGCAGGATGCGGGCAAGTTCAAGGACGAAATCGTCGATGTGCTCATTCCGCAGCGCAAGGGTGACCCGCTGGTGTTCAATACCGACGAATTCATCAACAAGAAAACCAACGCCGAAGCGCTGGCGGGCCTGCGCCCTGCGTTTGACAAGGCCGGCAGTGTGACCGCTGGCAACGCCTCGGGCATCAACGACGGCGCCGCAGCCGTGGTCGTCATGACCGCCAAAAAAGCAGCTGCCCTGGGCCTCAAGCCCATGGCCCGCATTGCCGCTTTCGGCACCTCCGGTCTGGATCCGGCCACCATGGGCATGGGCCCGGTGCCTGCCACACAAAAAGCCCTGGCCCGCGCTGGCTGGAACGTGCAGGACGTGGATGTGTTTGAACTCAACGAAGCCTTTGCCGCACAGGCCTGCGCCGTCAACAAGGTGCTGGACATCGATCCGGCCAAGGTCAACCTCAACGGGGGCGCCATTGCCATTGGCCACCCGATTGGCGCCTCGGGCTGCCGTATTCTGGTGACCCTTCTGCACGAAATGCAGCGTAGCCAGGCCAAGAAGGGCGTGGCCGCCCTGTGCATTGGCGGCGGCATGGGCGTGTCCCTGGCCATCGAGCGCGTTTAATCGCATCGGATTTTCTGTTTTCAGCACTCATAACAAAGGAGACAAACATGAGTCAAAAAGTTGCTTACGTCACCGGCGGCATGGGCGGTATCGGTACCGCCATTTGCCAGCGCCTGCACAAGGACGGCTTCAAGGTCATCGCCGGTTGCGGCCCGACCCGCGACTACAACAAGTGGCTTGACGAGCAAAAGGCGCTGGGCTTTACC
>JALQUQ010000606.1 GCA_023263735.1 Paracoccaceae bacterium
TCAGGACCGCGTACAGCGGAGCGACCATGACGGCGGCGAAGAAGGAGCGCCAGCAGGTGTCGCAGCGCGCCATAGGCCACCAGAAAGACCACCCACATGCTGCGATCGCGGTCAAAAAGGCCCGCCTCCAGCACCCCATGCAGCCAGCTCAGCAGCATCAGCGCCAAGCAGAGCCGCGCGGTGGGCGCGGATTGGGGCGCGCGGGTGAAAAAGACCCCCAGCGGCCCCACGATCACCGCCACCCCAAAGACCCCCAACCCGATCCAGCCGATCGACAGGATCATCTCGACATAGGCGCTGTGGGCATGGGGCAGGGTGACGAAGAACCGCTCGGAAAAGGCTTGGGCGAGGGGGCTTTGCACCCCGATCTGAAACACCGACTGATAGCCATAGCCCAGCAGGGTCTTGCCCTGCGCCATGGTCAGCAGCGACTGCCAGATATAGCCGCGCCCGGTAAAGGCATCGGGGGCGATCAAGGTTTCGACCGGGCTTTGCAGGGCCCAAAGACCCAACAGAACCGCCCCGCACAGGGCGGCAAAATACCCGCCCCCGCCCAGGATCAGTCGCCAGCCCGGATGGCGCTCCGCCCGCTCCTGCGCCCATAAAAGCGCCATCATCGCCAAGGCCAGCGCCAGCGCGGTCTTTGACCCCGATTGCCACAAAAGCCCCAGCAAAAGCCCGAGCAGCATCCCCCCGCTCCGGCTGTTCCCCCGCCCTAAGCGACAGGTTGGTTGGGCAGCGCTCGGCCTCGTCGAGACGCTGCAGGATCTCTCCGGCGTCCGACAGCCGGAGGAAGTCGTGGTCGGTGCACCCGTTGCCGAGCATGCGTCGCCAAGCGC
>JALQUQ010000607.1 GCA_023263735.1 Paracoccaceae bacterium
GCCGCTGCGCGCCAGGAAAACTATCATTATGTTGATAGCCATTACAAACAGGCGCATCTAATTTTTCCGCTAGTTTTTTACAATCTTCTATTGCTCCTCCAATCACTACTCCTGCTCCAGATAAAATAACTGGAAATTTTGCATCAGATAAAAGCTTTGCTGCCTTTTTGACCGCTTCAGTACCACCAGCTTGTCTTTCAAGTCTTACTATTGGAGGTAATTCAATATCAATAACTTGACACCAATAATCTCTAGGAACATTAATTTGAGCAGGCGCTGATCCTCTTATAGCTTTTTCAATTACTCTATTTAAAACTTCAGCCATTCTTGATGGATCTCTAACTTCTTCTTGATAACAAACCATGTCTTTAAATAAATTCATTTGTTCTACTTCTTGAAAACCACCTTGACCCATTGTTTTGTTTGCAGCTTGAGGTGTAACTAAAAGTAATGGTGTATGATTCCAATAAGCTGTTTTAATTGGAGTAACCAGGCCTGTAATCCCTGGACCATTTTGCGCAATGACCATTGACATTTTACCTGTAGCTCTTGTGTAACCATCAGCTATTAATCCACCGTTAGTCTCATGAGCAACATCCCAAAAAGTAATTCCTGCATCTGGAAATATGTCTGATATAGGCATAAATGCTGATCCAATAATTCCAAAAGCATGTTCTATGCCGTGCATTTGTAGAACTTTTACAAAAGCTTCTTCAGTTGTCATTTTTGCCATAATTGATCCAGACCTTTCTAAAAAAAATTTTTTAATATTTATTTGTTAATTTTGCGGATTAATATATAAGATTTTTCAAAATTCAAATAACAAAT
>JALQUQ010000608.1 GCA_023263735.1 Paracoccaceae bacterium
AAGTTGCTCTAGACTTTGCCGTGAATCCATAGCGACGACTAAGATAACTTTTTTAGCCCCTTCATCCACTCTGTAATAGATGAGATTGTGAGTGTCGACCAATAACTGTCTGTAGTCAGTTAAACCTAGCGCTTCTAGTCGATCACTTACCGGCGCTGAACGAGGGTTTTCAGTAAGCGATATAACTCTCTGCTTAATTGTTTCTCGAACTTGGCTGGCAGTATCGCTTCCGTACTTGGAAGATAAAAATGAACAAAGCTTCCTCAATGTTAGTTTGAAAACGGGTGTTGCGATGATCTCGTAAGATTCAGACATCAAACGCCTCATCTAATGCAATTTCACCCTGTAGTTGCAAACTTCTTTCAGATAGATTGATCAACTTAAGAAGCGCAAGGTCTCTCTGTTGCTGACGAAAAGCATCTGCACTCTGAACGACGTAAACCTCTTTTCCGTTCTGGGTAACGTGCAACGGAGTGTCTAACTCAAGATTATTCGCGTGTGCTTTAAGATAAGAAACTGTTTGTATATTCATGCTCACCTTCTACAGATAGACCAAATTTAGACTAATAATAGACCTTTATTTTCCTTCTCGCAGCTTTTTCACAATACCTTTCACAGAAATAAATAGGATCAATGCCTATTACCTCTCAAATCAGAACGGTGGTCGTTCAAATTTTGCTAATAAAAAACCCGGCATTAGCCGGGTTTTCAAATAACAGATTGATTAAGCGTGTTTCTTCCAGTGGTAGTGGTAGTAGACCACTGGGATAACCACTAGGGTAAGGATGGTTGAGATCATCAGACCGAAGATCAATGATACT
>JALQUQ010000609.1 GCA_023263735.1 Paracoccaceae bacterium
GGATGGCGGGCTGGCGCCCCAGGATCTGGTCGGCCAGCAGCTGGCCCGAGCGCGCCGCCATGGTCCAGCCCAGCGTGCCATGCCCGGTGTTGAGGTAGAGCCCCTCGCAGGCGGTCGCGCCGATGACGGGCGTACCGTCGGGCGTCATCGGCCGCAGGCCGGTCCAGAACTCGGCACGCGCGAGATCGCCGCCCGGGAACAGGTCGCGCGTGACCATTTCGAGCGTCTCGCGCCGGCGCGGGTTCAGCCTCAGGTCGAAGCCGCCGAGCTCGGCCATGCCGCCGACGCGGATGCGGTCGTCGAAGCGGGTCAGCGCGATCTTGTAGGTCTCGTCGAGCACGGTGGACTGCGGCGCCAGCGCCGGGTCCAGCAGCGGGATGGTGAGCGAATAGCCCTTGACCGGATAGACCGGCAGGTCCAGCCCGAGCGGCGCCAGCAGCTCGCGCGAGTAGCTGCCGAGCGCCAGCACGTAGCGGTCGGCGCGCAACAGCTCTGCGTCCGCGCCGGCGAGCTGCACGCCCGTGACGCGGCCCCCCTCGGTGCGGATTGCCTCGATCGCCGCGCCGTAGCGGAACCGCACGCCGAGCGCGCGTGCCTGCCCGGCCAGCGCCACGGTGAAGCGGTGGCAGTCGCCGGTCTCGTCGTTGGGCAGCCGCAGGCCGCCGACCAGCCGCTCGCGCGCCCGCGCCAGTCCGGGTTCGGCGCGCACCACGCCGTCGCGGTCGAGCAGCTCGTAGGGCACGCCGCATTCCTGCAGCACGGCGATGTCGCGCGCCGCGGCATCGAGCTGGGCCTGGGTGCGGAACAGCTGCAAG
>JALQUQ010000610.1 GCA_023263735.1 Paracoccaceae bacterium
GGACTCGGTGGGGAAATGGCCCAACTGGTGCAGCATTTCGTAGCGCACGCGGTTCCACGCGGGTGCCTGCCCGTTGCGGTGGATCTCGCGCAGGCGGGGATAGAGGTCCTGACCCCGGTGTTCAAACCGCAGGTAGAAGGACATGTGGTTGATGCCCGCGCAGTGGAAATCAATTTCCTCCACCGGCAGGTTCAGGTCGCGCGCCAGTTCTTCGGCGGTGCCCTGCACACTGTGGCACAAGCCCACGGTGGGAATGCGGGTAGAAGCACGGTTCAACGCCCAGGTGATCATGGCCATAGGGTTGACGTAATTCAGGTGAAGGGCGCCGGGTGCGCACAGCTCCTCCATGTCGTGCAGCATGTCCAGCATCACGGGAATGGTGCGCAGGCTGCGCATGATGCCGCCGATGCCCAAGGTGTCGCCTATAGTCTGCTCCAGACCGTACTTCTTGGGGATGTCGAAATCGATGACGGTGGCCGGTTTGTACCCGCCCACCTGGATGGTGTTGATGACGAAGTTGGCCCCTTCCACAGCGGCACGGCGGTCGGTGCTGGCGGTGATCGTGGGTCGGGCGCCCAAGGCATCGGCCAAGCGATGCGCCACCAAGCTCGACAGCTCTAGCCGGTGGGGGTCGATGTCGTGCAGGGCGATGTGGGCCTGGGCCAGTTCGGGATACGCCAGAATGTCACCCAACAGGTTGCGGGTGAACACGGTGCTGCCCGCACCAATGAGAGTGATTTTGGGGGCTGAAGTCATGCTGCTTGGCTTGGAAAAAAGGGCCAGGCCAACAGGACTGGCCCCCAAACAC
>JALQUQ010000060.1 GCA_023263735.1 Paracoccaceae bacterium
CCCAAGCCGACCCCATGCCCGGCCCCGCCACGCGGGTCACCGTTACGGGTGCTGCGCGGCAGGCGGTCAGAACCTCGGCCAGATCCTCGGGCCAGTTTTGCGGGGGGGCCGTCAGGCTGGTGCCAAAGGCCACGATGCGCAAAGGCCCCCTTTGGCAGACCTGTCACCGGAATATCGCGGGGGGTAATCTCGCGCGGGCCAGAGAGCCAAGCGTCGATCCAATCCGGCGCGGCGACCAAGGCATAGGCCAAGACCCCGGCCATCACGGGGCCCAGATATTTCCGCATCAGGTCAGGCCCGCGGCGGCCAGCTCGGCCTCTGTCGCATCGGCATCGGAAAACCGGCCGTAATCGCCCACCGCAATGCCCGCGCGCAAGATCCGCGCGGGGTTTCCGGCCACCAAGGACCCCGGCGGCACCGATTTCGTCACCACAGACCCCGCGCCGACGACCGATCCATCGCCAATCTCAACCCCCGGCAAGATCAGGCTACGCCCGCCGATAAAGCAATTCCGGCCAATGCGGGTGTGCAGGTAAAGCCCCCGCGTCATGTCATGGGTCAGGATGCAGGCGTCAAAGGCCACATAGGTTTTTGCCCCCACATGCACGCCGATCGGAAAGGTGCGGTCAAACCGGGTCGACAGCGAAAATTCGGCCGTCGGATGAATGTCCATGCCCCAGACCCGGGTGTAGATCAGCCGCTTGGCCCCCACGAGCAGGTTGCGCAGGCCCTTGAGCCGGTTCAGACCCCGGCGGCGGGCCTTTTTCAGGGGGGGCGTGTGGGGCGTGTCCATCACATCTTTTGACTTTGATCGGGCGGGGGGTTGATCCGCAGGGAAACTTGCGAGACGCTACAACCACGGCAAGAAACAGACAAGTTGCGGTTGGACAAAGGGCGATCAAGACCCGTTCGCACCGCCAGAGGGCAGGATGATCAAGCAAGCTGACCGCATCGGTCCGGGCTTTGACGGGGGCGCGCTGCGCCGATGGACCCGGGCTGCCCTGCTGGGCCTTTTGGTGACCCTGATGCCGCTTTTGGCCCGGGCGGGCGATGTGGTGCGGCTGTCGCCCGGCGATGATCTGGCGCGCGCGATCGGTTGGGCCGATCCCGGCACGGTTCTTGAACTGGAGGGCGGCGATTACGGGGCCCTGCGGTTGAAACGGGCGGGCGGCGATGCGGGCGCGCCCATCACCCTGCGGTCGGCCGATCCGGGCAATCCGGCGGTGATCACGGCCATGGATCTGCGCGAGGTGCAGGATCTGGTGCTGGATGGCCTGACCTTTGAGTACCGGTTCCAACCGGGCGATCCGCTGAACCATCGCCCGTTTCAGGTCTTTGCCACCCGGCGGCTGGTGATTGAAAACAGTGTCTTTGACGGCGATATGGAGCCGGGGCTGAAGCCGCATGCCCCGCCCCTGCCCGCAGGGTTCGGGCTGGCGGTGCGCGCCTCGGCCGAGATCCGGATCGAGGGCAATCAACTGCGCGATTTCGCGCGGGGGTTTGTCTTTGACGATGTGGTCGACATCACCGTGCGGGGCAATCTGCTGGAAGCGTTGCGCATCGACGGGATGAATTTCGCTCAGGTCGAGCGGGTGGAGATCAGCGGCAATGTGATCCGCGATTTCAAACGCGACCCCGAGGCGCAGGACCATGCCGACATGATCCAGTTCTGGACCAATGGCACCGAGCGCCCCAGCCGTGACATTCTGATCCGGGGCAATCTGCTGAATTCGGGCCAAGGCTGGTTCACGCAATCGATCTTTATGCGCAATGAAGAGGTGGATCGCGGCGCCGCGGGCCCCGAGATGTTTTATCAAAACGTCACCATCGAGGAGAATGTCATCCTCAATGCCCATCTGCATGGCATTTCGGTGGGCGAAACCGATGGGCTGACCATTCGCTACAACACGCTGATCCACAATCCGGCCTCGGATGGGGATGAGCCGCGCCCGGCCATGTGGCGCCCGCAGATCCGCGTGGCACCGGGGTCGCGCCATGTGACGGTGGTGGGCAATGCCGCGCATCGCCTGCCCGAAATTCCGCGCGGCGAAAGCTGGGACCTGCGCGACAATCTGGCGATTCAAGATCAGGACCCGGCGCTGCCCAACCATTATGCGGCGCTGTTTCTGGCCGCGCAGACCGGCGATCCGGGGGATCTGGCCAATTTCGGCTATCTGCCGGCGGGGCGGCTGGATGGGATCACCATCGGCGCGCCGATGCTGGCGCCCGCCCAGGTGGCCGCCGATCTGGCCCGCCATTCGGGCCGCGAGACGCTGATGCCCGCGGCGCTGAAGCTGATGCCCGCGCCGGTGGCCCGGTTGCGCGCCCCGGCCCTGCGCATCCTGCCCGAGGCGGGCAGCAACGACAGCTTTGTCTTTGATGCCGAAACCGGGATCGCGGCCTTGGGCGTGGCGCTGGACGATCCGGTCTTTCGCTGGGATTTCGGCGATGGGGCCGGGGCCAGCGGGGCCCGCGCGACCCACCGCTATGAAAACCCCGGCCAATACCGGGTGACGCTGCATCTGAGCTTGGCCACGGGGGAAAGCGTGCAAAGCCGCGCCACGGTCACGGTTCTGGCCCCCGAGGTGCTGCGCTATCAGCCGGGCAGCGGCCGGATCACCTCTTTTGCCGGGCGGCAGAGCGCCGAGGTGCGGGTGCAGGATGCCGGGGGGACGATTCCGCTGGGCGGCACCCATGCGCTGGTCGAACTGCCCCCCGCCCTGATCGCGCCGCTGTTCGGCTCCAAGGCGTTTGAACTGGATCTGCGGCTGCGCTCGGACAGCTATCGCAACGCGGGCGAGATCTTGCGCGTGCATCCGTTCCTGATCGTCACCGCCTCGGCCCGGGGCACGATCAGCGTGAAAATCGCCACCGATTCCCATGCCGCCACCGAATTGGTCACCCGGCAGGTGGGCGATCTGTTTTCGGGCGACTGGGTCGATCTGACCCTGCGCTATGCCGATGCCGAAGGGGTGTTTCAGGTTCTGGTCAATGGCACGGTGATGGGCGAGGCCACGGTTGCAGGCCCGATGCCGCCGCTGAAATCCTGGGGTCTGGCCTTTGGCAATCCGTTCAACACCCGCAAGAATTTTCAGGGCGAATTGGGTGGGCTGGCCTTAAGGGTTCTGGACAATGACAGCCGCATGGCCCGCTGAGCGCCCGCAGACCCGGCGGCCGCTGTCCCTGCCCAAGCGGGGGGCCCAAGGTTTTGCGATCGGGCATCTGCACCCGATGGTGCTGGTCTATCTGGTATGCGTCGTGCTGTCGGTGGGCTTTTATGCCGGGCCACTGCTCATGACGACGCTGCGGCTTTTGCTGTTGGCGATGGTCCTTCCGCTGATGGTGCAATTGATCATGGGGAAATTCGGCCGGCTCAGGGCCTCGGATTTCCTGTTTTTCGGCCATGTGATCTGGATGACCGCGGCGCTTTGGGTGAACAACCCCGCGCAGGTCGTGCAGCAATCGGGCTCGGTCGGGGTGGAATTCATCGGCGGCTATCTGATGGGGCGGGCCTATGTGCGCTCTCGCGCCGATTTTCTGGGGCTGTGTCAGGCGCTGGTTCTGCTGGTGCTGGCCTCGGTGCCCTTTGCTTTGCTGGAGACGGTGACGGGCGATCCGCTGCTGATCAGCCTGATCCGCAAGCTGCCGGGCATTCGCACGGTCGAGATTTTGTCGATTGAAAAGCGGATGGGGCTGGAACGGGTGCAAAGCACCTTTGCCCATCCGATCCATTATGGCCTCTTTTGTTCGGTGGCCTTTTCGCTGTGCTTCATCGCGCTGCAAGATGTCTATTCGACCAAGCGGCGGTTCCTTACCTGTGCCATCGTGGCCTTTGCCGGGTTTCTGGCGCTGTCCTCGGGCGCGCTTTTGGCGATTGTCTTGCAGGTGGCCTTGATCGGCTGGTCGCTGATCTTTGCCCGCATCCCTTGGCGCTGGTGGCTGTTGGTGGGGCTTTTCGCGCTGGCCTATCTGGCGATTGATCTTCTCTCGAACCGCTCTCCCCTGCGGGTTTTCATGAGCTATGCGACATTCTCGGCCCATAACGCCTATTGGCGCGGGATCATCTTTGAATGGGGGATCATGAATGTCTTTGGCAGTGCGGTCGAACAGATCCCGGCCAATGTGCTGTTTGGCATCGGGCTGAACGATTGGGTGCGGCCCTGGTACATGTATTCGGGCAGCATGGACAATTTCTGGCTGGTGCTGACGGTGCGCTATGGGGTGCCGGGGGCGGCGCTGCTGATCGGGGGCTGGGCTGCGATGATCCTTGCGATGATGCGGCGCGACCTGTCGGGCGATGCGCAGTTGACCCGGTTCCGCCGGGCTTGGGTCTTTACCTTTCTGGGGCTGTCCTTCACGCTTTGCACCGTGCATGTCTGGACCAACATCTATTCCTTCATCTTCTTCATGTTCGGCGCGGGGCTCTGGATGCTGGAGGCGCCGCTGAACACCGGGTCTGCGGCAAAAAGCGGCTCTGACAAGGCGGAATCGGGGGAAAATTCCCCCCGCGGCGGCCATGTCTACAGCCGCTTTCCCCCCCGCCCCACGCCGTCAAATCCGGGGACCCATGTCTGACCTTTCCGATCTGCCCAAACTGGGCGTGGCGATCTGCGCCTTTAATTCCCGCGATGTGCTGGAGGACTGTCTGCACAGCCTGCTGGTGGCCCCGGGGGTGCGGCTGGATATCGTGGTGGCCGACAATGCCTCGACCGATGGTACGGTGGCGTGGCTGCGGGATTGGGCGCGCGGCCAAGGGATCGATCTGGAAACGGGCCGGGGTGGCCCGCATCGCCTGCGGCTGGTCGAAACCGGGGTGAATGGCGGCTTTGCGGCCGGGGTCAATGCGGCCTTGGCGCGGCTGAGGGCCGATCCGACGCTGGAGCGGTTCTGGGTGCTGAACCCCGATTGTTCGGTACCGCCCGAGACGCCCCGCGCCTTTGCCACCCATCCGGCGGGGGAATTCGCGCTGATGGGGGGCCGCGTGCTTTATGCCGATGGGTCCGGGCGCATCCAGATCGACGGCGGCACGGTCAACCGGCGCACCGGGGTCACCGGCAATGTCAATCTGGGGGCCCCGCATGCGCGCACCCCCGCCCCGCACCCCGATCAGATGGATTTCATCACCGGGGCCTCGATGGTGGCCTCCCGCGCGTTTCTGGACCGCGCCGGCCCCATGCCCGAGGATTATTTCCTCTATTACGAAGAGGTGGATTGGGCGCGGCACCGGGGCGATCTGCCCTTGGCCTATTGCCCCGGCGGTGTCGTCTATCACCGCGCGGGCACGGCCATCGGATCGCCCACCTTGGGGCGGGCGGCTTCGACCTTTTCGCTGTATTTCAAGCATCGGGGGCGGATGCGGTTCATGCGGCGCCATTATCCGGCTGCCCTGCCCCTTGCCTTTGGCTATTCGCTGGCCAAGGCCGCGCAACTGGCGCTGCGGGGGGAATTTGCGGGGGCGGCCACGATCATCGGGGCCAGCCTGAACCGGCCCCCCTCGGCCGCGATCAGGTCGCGGCTTTCGCCCGACGCGCAGGCCCGCGCCTTTTAAGCCGCATCAGACCCAAAAGACCAAGCGCCGCGGCCAACAGCGGCAGACCCGCGGGCAGCGGCACGGCGGCCAAGGTAAAGGTCGCCTGCACCACGCCCATGCCGGGGCGGCCGTTCACAAAACTGGTGCCGTCGGTGCCAAAGAAGGTATCGGCGATCGAGACCCGAATGCCCTCGGTCGTCGAGATCCGCAGCACATCCGACAGAAAGCTGGCCACGGCGATGCCGGGGCTGGTCGAAAAGGCAAGGGTATTGCCCCACAGCGTCAGCTGGCCCAGAGCGCCGCCGAAATCAAAGCTGGCCGAGGTCGGGCGCGGCATCAGATCATCGGGGTCCAGCGGCGCGTCGTAATGGACCAGCCCGAACAGATCGAATGTCGCGCTGTCGCCCAGATTGGTCAGGCTGAGATCGACATGGGTGCTGGTGAATTCCTGCGGGCCGGTCGGGTTCAGCACGATGGCGCGGGTCTGCAGGCCCGCCTGCCCCGGATCGCGCCAGGGATTGGCGGTCACCTCGACCCCAAAGGTTGCGGCTTGGCCCGCCGTGGCCAGACCCTGCGCCCCGCACAGGGCCAAGGCGGCAACAACCAGAAGGGAACGCACAGACATCGTCATCAAGACACCCCGGACAGGATTACTGCCACAAAGGTGCCTTAATTGTTAAGTTTGGGTCAAGCTTTTACGTGAAGGTCGCCGCGAAAAGCTTTGAAATTATTGGAGCTTTGATGTTTTTGCATAAGACGGGCAAACCGAGGCCCCGCCGCAATGACCCCGGCCATCGCCACCAAGGTCACCGGCCATAGCAAGCAGCAGGCATAGCCTGCCATCTCAACCACAAGATGTTGCCGATGCGGGTTGGCCCGCCGCTCCATCTGGCTGGCAAAGAGGCCAAGTGCTGCGATCATCAGATAAAGACCGCCAATCAAGGTCCAGAGTATCATTCTGATGGTTCTCCTTGCCCGTTCTGGGCCAATTCTGGGTCGAAACCGGCTGCGCCCGGCCGATCTGGCCGAATCGAGACACAGGGCCTCCTGTCCGGGATTCGCCTGTGCCGGGTCAGCCTGTCGGGGAAACATGGCCAAAAACGGGCGCTCTTGTGCCCCTGGGGCCCCGATTGTGGCAGGACTTGGCCCCTTGGCCCCAATGGCCATGAAATCACATCTGTTTCGACATGATCAGGCCCCATTCCCGCGTCAGGCTTTGCCAGATCCCAAAGTCATGCCGCAAGATTGGACCCCGCATGAAACAGATGCAGATCGTGAAATCCCTGGCGCTGGCCGCGGTGATGGCCCTGTCTTCCGTTTCGGCGCAGGGGGCGGTGCTGGGCGTGTTCACCTATAACTATGGCACCGGGCAGCGGAACCCCGAAGGCACCGATACGCTGGCCTCGGGCTATGTGCGGGTGGCCGACAACAGCGCGGTGCGCTTTCGCGATGTCTTTGACTTTTCCTCGGTCGGCACGGCGGTGATCGACATCGTGGCCCCCCCCGGCCTGACCGAGATCACCCTCACCCTCACCGCCGAGGTTGATCGCCACGCGGCCCCGCCCCCGACCCCGGCCGAGGCCCCCGATCTGGCGGGCCTCGCGGCCCAGATCGCGGCCCAGACCGGGCTTGGGCCGGCCTCCCCGCATCACTTTCTGGGCCCCTCGCCCCGCATCACGGCAACGCCCGACATCCGCCGCTTTGCCCAAACCCACGCGCGCCCCGGCGTCAGCGCCCTGCACATCTTTCACGACCTCGGTCAGGCGCTCCACGATCACATGACCTTCGACGCCCAAGCCACCCATGTCGACACCCCCCCCGAAGCGGCCTTCGCCCAAGCCAAGGGCGTCTGCCAGGACTTCGCCCAGATCCTGATCGCCGCCCTGCGCAGCCTCGGCATCCCCGCAGCCTATGTCGCGGGCTATCTGCGCACCCTGCCGCCCGAAGGCAAACCCCGCCTGATCGGTGCCGATGCGATGCACGCCTGGGTCCGCGCCTGGATGGGCACCGCCCTCGGCTGGGTCGATTACGACCCGACCAACGCCTGTTTCCTGGGCACCGATCACCTCGAAGTGGGCTTTGGCCGCGATTACTCCGATGTGGCCCCCGTCACCGGCATGCTCCGCCTCGAAGGCGGCCAATCCGGCACCCACGCCGTCGATATCGAAGAAATCGGCGATCCCAAAGACACCCCGCGCATCCAAGACATCCCTCGCATCCAAGACACCCCTCGCGCCCAAAACATCGAGCCCACGCCCCCCCCTTTGCCCTGATCCCTTTATCTTGGCCCAAATATCCTCGGGGGGTCCGGGGGGCAGACAGCCCCCCGGCTCCTTAGGGGTGGTCGGGGGGGCAGACAGCCCCCCGGCTCCGAAGGGGGGGCCGGGGTCGGGCCAACCCTCAGCCTGCCTTCAACACGCCGCGGTCGATCTGGTCCTGCTCAATGCTTTCAAAGAGGGCGCGGAAATTGCCTTCGCCAAAGCCATCGTCGCCGTTGCGCTGGATGAATTCGAAAAAGATCGGGCCGATGACGGTCTTGGAAAAGATCTGCAACAAGATCCGCGTCTCGCCCCCCTCCAGCACGCCTTCGCCATCGATCAAGATCCCATGGCGGGCCATTCGCTCGATCGGTTCCTCATGCCCCACCACCCGGGCCTTTGAGGCCTCGTAATAGGCCATCGGCGGTTTTGGCATAAAGGTCAGCCCCCGCGCGGCAATCGCATCGGTGGCGCCATAGATGTCCTCGGTGCCGACGGCGATGTGCTGGATGCCCTCGCCCTGATAGCGCTTCAGATATTCCACGATCTGCCCGGTTTCGCCGCGATCCTCGTTGATCGGAATCCGGATCCGCCCACAGGGCGAGGTCAGGGCGCGGCTGAACAGCCCGGAATATTTCCCCTCGATATCGAAAAACCGGATCTGACGGAAATTGAACAACGTGCCGTAGAACTGAAACCAGCGGTCCATATTGCCCTTAAAGACATTGTGGGTCAGGTGATCCAGATAATGGAACCCGACCCCCTGCGGCTTGGCCGGGGCGTCAAAGACAAACTCGTCATAGGGGGACTGATCCGGGCCATAGCGGTCGGTGAAATAGATCAGCGACCCGCCAATCCCCTCGATCGCGGGCCAGTCAAAGGTCTTGCCCGGGCCCGTGACCGGCTTTGCCCCCCGCGCCACCGCATGGTCAAAGGCATGCTGCGCATCCACCACGCGCCAGCCCATCGCGGGCGCACAGGGCCCATGCGCCTCGACAAAGCGCCGGGCCAGACTGTTCGGATCGTGGGTCAGCACATAGGTGATATCGCCCTGCTGCCACAGCTCGATATCGCGCGATCTGTGCCGCGCCACCCGCTGATATCCCATCTTGTGAAAGACCGCGCGCAACTCTTCCGGATGCGGATGCGCAAATTCGACGCATTCAAATCCGTCGGTGCCGGCGGGGTTCTCTTCGGTGATCGTCGCGCGGGGGGCGGAATGCGGGAAAGGGCCCATGGCGTTCTCCTCTGGCCTGTTCTCCTCCATGCTGCGCCGAAACCCCCTTGAATTGCGCGCAATCTTTGGCAATCTTTCCCGCAAGTACGCGCACAATTTACGCCCCTTTCCAAAATCAGGCGAAAATCCCGCATGATTGATTCCATCGATGCAAAGCTTTTGGCCACACTGCAGCGCCGCGCCGATCTGACCGCCCAAGATCTGGGCGAGGTGTTGAACCTCTCGGCCAGTCAGGCCGCGCGCCGCCGCCAAAAGCTGGAAAGCGATGGCGTGATCCAAGGCTATGGCGCGCGCCTGTCCCCGCAGGCGCTCGGGCTGACGGTGCAGGCCTTCGTTCAGGTGCAAATGGCCGCCCATACCGCCGAAAATGCCCGCAGTTTTGCCAATCTGGTGGCCAGCCTGTCCGAAATCGTGGGCTGCTGGACCCTGACCGGTGAGGCGGATTACCTGCTGCGGGTCTGGTGCGCCGATCTGGGCGCGCTGAACCAATTGATCCATCATCGCCTGCTGGTCCATCCCGCCGTCGCCCGGGTGCAAAGCCAGATCGTGATGGATCAACCAAAACCCGACGCGGGCCTGCCGGTTTAAGATTGATCCCCGCCCAATTCCACCGCACAGTCGCGCCAGTCCACCAAAGAGGTCATCATGCCCGCCCCCATCAACCCTTTGAAACAACGTCTTGCCGCCGGAGAGGTCTTGCACGGGATGTGGGTCGGCATGGCCGATCCCTATGCGGCCGAAATGGCGGCAACGGCCGGCTTTGACTGGCTCTTGATCGATGGCGAACATGCGCCCAATGATCTGCGCAGCCTGTCGGCGCAATTGGCCGTGGTGCAAAACAGCCCCTCGCATCCGGTGGTGCGCCTGCCCGTGGGCGATCCGGTCATGGTCAAACAGGCGCTCGACATCGGGGCGCAAACCTTGTTGATCCCGATGGTCGAAACCGGCGATCAGGCCGAGATGCTGGTGCGCGCCACCCGCTATCCGCCACATGGCTTTCGCGGTGTCGGCTCCAGCCTTGCCCGCGCCTCGCGCTTCGCAGCCATTCCCGACTATCTGAAAACCGCCAATGACCAGATCTGCCTGATCCTGCAGGTGGAAAGCGTCAAGGCGCTGGACGCGCTCGACGATATCCTCGCGGTCGAGGGCGTCGATGGCGTGTTCATCGGCCCCTCCGATCTGGCGGCCGACATGGGCTATCTGGGCAACACGAGCGAACCCAAAGTGCGCGCCGCCGTCCATGACGCCCTGCGCCGCATCCGCGCGGCCGGAAAATTCGCCGGCGTCCTCGCCACCTCCGACGATTTCATCGCCAGTTGCAAAGACGCCGGCGCAACCTTTGTCGGCGTCGGCATCGATGTGCTTCTGTTCGTCTCGGCCATGCGCGATCTGGCCAAGAAATACCGCTAGGCGAACAGACCCTTGAACTGATCGCGCAACTGGTTCTTTTGCACCTTGCCCATGGTGTTGCGCGGCAGGCTCTCCATCACCACCAACTGGCGCGGCTGCTTGAACCGCGCCAGAACCTGCCCCAGATGGGCCCCGATCTGCGCCAGATCCAGCGCCGCCCCCGGCAAAGGCACCAGAATGCCCACCGGCACCTCGCCCAGATCGGGATGCGGCACCCCGATCACCGCGCTTTCCAGAACACCCGGTTGCTCATCCAGAATCAGTTCGATTTCCTTGGGATAGATGTTGTAGCCGCCCGAAATCACCAGATCCTTGTTGCGCCCGACGATGGTCACATAGCCATCGGCATCGATCTGCCCCAAATCGCCCGTGATGAAAAATCCGTCCTCCCGCAATTCGGCGGCGGTCTTTTCGGGCATCTGCCAATAGCCCTTGAACACATTGGCCCCGCGCACCTCGATCAGGCCGATCTCGCCCTGCGGCAGGGTCTCCCCCGTCACCGGATCGGTGATCTTCAATTCGATCCCCGGCAGCGCAAAGCCCACGGTCCCCGCCCGCCGCTCGCCCTCATAGGGGTTCGAGGTGTTCATGTTCGTCTCGGTCATCCCGTAGCGTTCCAAAATGCGATGGCCGGTCCGGTCCTCAAAGGCCACATGGGTCTCGGCCAAAAGCGGCGCCGACCCCGAGATGAACAGCCGGAAATGCGCCACCAGATCACGGGTAAACCGTGCCTCGCCCAAAAGCCGGGTGTAAAAGGTCGGCACCCCCATCAGCGC
>JALQUQ010000611.1 GCA_023263735.1 Paracoccaceae bacterium
ATCGACGCGAGATGCCGCGCTGGCGCGGTCGACCGGCTTGCGCCAGATGCTGGGCACGCCGAGGTCGCCGCCGGCCGCGCTGGCGGCGCTGCCCAGCCCCGAATGGCCGCTGGCCTGGCGCAGCAGCGGCGGCAGCTCATAGGGATCGGTGCCGGTGCGCACGCCAGCCGGGTTCTGCACCACGGTCAGCGGCTGGCGCCCGGCCAGGCGGTTCAGGCCGGTGGCGACCACGGTGACGCGGATGGCGTCGCCCAGCGACTCGTCGTAGGCGGTACCGAAGATCACATGCGCATCGGGCGCGGCGAAGGCGCGGATGGTGTTCATCGCGACCCTGGACTCGCTGAGCTTGAGCGAGCCCTTGGCGGCGCTGATCAGCACCAGCACGCCCTTGGCGCCGCGCATGTCCATGCCTTCGAGCAGCGGGCAGGCGACGGCCTGCTCGGCGGCGATGCGGGCACGATCCGGACCGCTGGCGACGGCGGTGCCCATCATGGCCTTGCCGGGCTCGCCCATCACGGTGCGCACGTCCTCGAAGTCGACGTTGACCATGGCCTCGACGTTGATGATCTCGGCGATGCCGCCGACGGCATTCTTGAGCACATCGTTGGCCTCGGCGAAGGCCTCGTCCTGCGTCACGTCGTCGCCCATGACCTCGAGCAGCTTGTCGTTGAGCACGACGATCAGCGAATCGACGTTCTTCTCGAGCTCGGCCAGGCCGGCGTCGGCGTTGTCCATGCGGCGCGCGCCCTCCCAGTCGAAGGGCTTGGTGACGACACCCACGGTCAGGATGCCCATCTCCTT
>JALQUQ010000612.1 GCA_023263735.1 Paracoccaceae bacterium
CACCGTCGATCAGCACGCCTAGCCTGCCTTGCAGCGAGTGGCTGCGTTCGACCTGCCCGGCGGCCTGCACCAGCAGTTTCTTCAGTTGCGGCACGCGTGCCATGTCGGCACCCGTATCCTGCGCCATGTCGGCGAACTGACTGCGATGGTCGAATGCCATCACGCACAACTCGGGCCAGTCCTTGCGGGCGACCGTGGTGCGGTGCAGATGCGCCAACTGCGCGTCCGCATCGACCTGCGGATTGCGCTGGCCGCCAAACCAGTGCGCCAGTTCTGCCGGCGTTGGCATGGCGGGCGCACAAGCATGGCGCGACACCACGATAGCGCCACAGGCATTGGCAAGGCGCGCCGCTTCCTCAAAACCATGCCCGCGCAGCAAACCGGTCATCAGCCCTGCGGCAAACGCATCGCCAGCGCCCAGCACGTTCATGACTTCGACACGTTCGCCTTGCACCGTCAGGGCATCTTCGATCCGGTCGGGTACCGGGCCGGGAATGTAACAGCAGCCAGCGGCGCCCAGTTTGACCACCAGGGCGGCCTGCGTCACGGCCCGCACGGCCCGCAGGGATGCCAGCAGGTCGCTGGACACGCCGCCAGCAATGAGAAACTCTTCTTCAGTGCCGACGATCAGATCGAACAGGTGCAGCGTGCCTTGCAGCTTGGCCGTCACTTTCGCGCTTTCGACAAAACGACTCTCGCCCTCACCATGCCCCGCAACACCCCAGAGGTTCGGACGGTAGTCGATGTCGAGCGCCGTCTGCGCCCCGTGTTTGCGCGCAAGTTCAAGCGCTTTCAGGAC
>JALQUQ010000613.1 GCA_023263735.1 Paracoccaceae bacterium
GAGCGCCAGCGCGGCGTCGTAGCCGTGGTCGTTGTTGGTGAACACGACGGCGTTGCGACCCGGCAGCACGCCGTAGCGGCGGATGTAGGTGCTGACGGCCGAGGCCAGCATGATGCCCGGCAGGTCGTTGTTGGCGAAGGTCAGCGGACGCTCGTGGGCGCCGGTGGCCAGCACCACCTCGCGCGCCCGCACGCGCCAGAGCCGCTCGCGGTACACCGGCTGCTGCTCGGGCACCAGGTGGTCCGCGCGGCGCTCGACCAGCGAGACATAGTGGTGGTCATGGAAGCCGTTGGCGGTGGTGCGGCGCAGCACGCGCACCTCGGGCATGGCTTCCAGCCGCTTGAGGGCCTGCGCGACCCACTCGGCGGCCGGCTTGCCGTCGACCGAGGCATCGCTCGAGAGCAGCCAGCCGCCCAGCTCGGCCTGCTCGTCGCACAGGATGACCCGGGCGCCCGATTCGCCCGCCGCCAGCGCCGCGCTCAGGCCGGCGATGCCGCCGCCCACCACCAGCACGTCGCAATGCGCGTACTGCTTGTCGTACCTGGCAGGATCGAGCTCGGTCGGCGATTCGCCCAGGCCGCTGACGGCGCGGATGCGCTTCTCGAAGTAGTGCCAGGCCTCCTGCGAGGCCATGAAGGTCTTGTAGTAGAAGCCGGCCGGAATGAAGCGCGACATCCAGCCGTTGACCGCGCCGACGTCGAAGTCGATGCTGGGCTTGGCGTGGATGGATTTCGCCGTCAGGCCGTCGACCAGTTCGACCTCGGTCATGCGGGCATTCGGGATCAGGCGATTGCCCTC
>JALQUQ010000614.1 GCA_023263735.1 Paracoccaceae bacterium
GATTATCCAGTAAGAACGAATGGAAAGGAACAAAAACGATCCCATTAAGGGAAAACACCAACTTCAAACGATCAAAAAAGAATCTTAGAATCATCCAAAACGAAAACATACGAACGTGTATGTCTCGTCCTCAACACATTGGAGCAGATTCATGCAGTTAACCCTGGAAAGGGTAAGTCAGACGGTAGCCGGAGAGCCGTTTCTCTATCCGATGAGCCTAGCCCTGCAACCCGGTCAGGTCACCGTGCTGCTGGGCGCCACTCAAGCCGGCAAGACCAGCCTGATGCGCATCATGGCCGGCCTGGACAAGCCCACCGACGGCCATGTGCTCGTCGACGGAAACGACGTCACAGGCATGCCGGTGCGCAATCGCAACGTGGCCATGGTCTACCAGCAGTTCATCAACTACCCGTCCATGACGGTGTTTGAAAACATCGCCTCTCCGCTGAAGCTGGCCGGCGCTGCGCGCATCGATGAACGCGTCCGCGAACTGGCATCCAAGCTGCACATCGAGATGTTCCTGGACCGCTTGCCCGCGGCACTCTCCGGCGGTCAGCAGCAGCGGGTCGCTCTGGCGCGCGCACTGGCCAAGAACGCACCGCTCATGCTGTTCGACGAGCCTCTGGTGAACCTCGACTACAAGCTGCGCGAGGAATTGCGCGATGAACTGACCCAGCTTTTTGCAGCTGGCGACTCGACCGTCGTCTACGCCACCACCGAACCGAGCGAAGCACTCCTGCTGGGCGGCTTCACCGCTGTACTCGACCGCGGCGAACTGCTGCAGTACGGCCCGACC
>JALQUQ010000615.1 GCA_023263735.1 Paracoccaceae bacterium
TTTTCAACACAAACATCAACTAACCATTTAGCACAATCATAGCCCGTCTTTTCAGGACCATAATCGAAGGTCTTCTTCAAGTCACCATCATTGTAAGTGTACTTGTTATCTTCCATGTGCTTCGTTTCCTCAAGCATAGCAACATAGTGCTGGTCTGCGAGGTCGTGATCGAAGCAAACGAACATAGGAACACCGTAAGTGGTTACTTGTCTAACGAAACCTTCATAGGTGCGGATAATGTAAATCGTCTCATAACGAGGGAACTGAACCCAGTCAACCTTGTCAGGCATTCTTTCATCATCTAAAAACAGAACGTAAGACATTTGTATTCCTAATAGTTGGCGGAGAGGGTGGGATTCGAACCCACGGTACCTTTCAGTACGCTAGTTTTCAAGACTAGTTCAATCGGCCGCTCTGACACCTCTCCGTATGATTATTTATATGCGTAATGATACGCTGTGAAAAAATGGTGCGCCCGGTAGGATTCGAACCTACGAAATACACCCGTTATGAGCGGGCGGCCTTAAACCACTTGGCGACAGGCGCAAAATTTGGTGGGTGATCTAGGGATCGAACCTAGTTGCCGTTAGGCCACGGATTTACAGTCCGCTGCGGTCGCCAATGCCGCCCATCACCCATAAAAACTGATAACTCCCAACTAACACGCTACCTAGGTCATGTTAGTTGCTGCCTGTTGATTCAGGT
This sequence comes from Paracoccaceae bacterium, assembly GCA_023263735.1. Taxonomy (GTDB): domain Bacteria; phylum Pseudomonadota; class Alphaproteobacteria; order Rhodobacterales; family Rhodobacteraceae; genus Pseudotabrizicola. Next base: position 706 of record JALQUQ010000615.1, read on the forward strand.
CAGAACGCTTGCCAAGCAGAGGCTGATTGGAGCCAATTACATAATCTGATCGAACCAACCGTTCGCAAACTCTTGAATTACTTCATC
>JALQUQ010000616.1 GCA_023263735.1 Paracoccaceae bacterium
GTGACGGTGCCGCTCTACACCGGCTTCGAGACGGGTTCCGCCGCGATGCAGTTCGTCGAGCGCGTGCTGTGGGTGCCGGCCTTCAACGTCCACTACCACCTGGCGGTGGACGGCATCTCGCTCTGGCTGGTGCTGCTGACCGCCTTCATCAACCTGATCGTGGTGCTGGCCGGCTGGGAAGTGATCCAGGAGCGCGTGAACCAGTACATGGGCGCCTTCCTGATCCTGTCGGGCCTGATGATCGGTGTCTTCAGCGCGCAGGATGCGATGCTGTTCTACATCTTCTTCGAAGCCACGCTGATCCCGATGTACCTGATCATCGGCATCTGGGGCGGCCCGAACAAGATCTACGCTGCGTTCAAGTTTTTCCTCTACACGTTGATGGGTTCTTTGCTGACCTTGATCGCGTTGGTGTACCTGTACAACGTGTCCGGCGGCAGTTTTGACATCCAGAGCTGGCACCAGTTGCCGCTGGGCCGTACCGAACAGACTTTGCTGTTCTTTGCATTCTTTGCTGCGTTTGCAGTGAAGGTGCCGATGTGGCCGGTGCACACCTGGTTGCCCGATGTGCACGTCGAAGCGCCTACCGGTGGCTCGGCCGTGCTGGCCGCCATCATGCTGAAACTGGGTGCCTACGGCTTCCTGCGTTTTTCCATGCCGATTGCTCCCGATGCAGCGCATGAGTGGGGCACCTTCATGATCGTGCTGTCCCTGGTTGGCGTGATCTATGTGGGGCTTGTCGCCATGGTCCAGCAGGACATGAAAAAACTGGTGGCCTACTCGTCGGTGG
>JALQUQ010000617.1:0-305 GCA_023263735.1 Paracoccaceae bacterium
GAACGTATATCATGACTTTTTATCATCAATTAAGATCGATTTTTCGGCTGAGATTTCAGCTAAAGACGCATTTTTCTGTATATTATTCATAACAATTGCATGATGATTGCTGTATAACATCTTAGAATCTGTCATTATGCAGTCCATGCACGCATGCAAGATTAACCCCATTGATCTGTTAGGAGTGACTCCAATGTCCAATGAAAATACTACGCCTACCCCTACAGCTGAGTCGGCACAACAAACAGACAAAGTGAGCCCATTCTTAACTGCACCGTTACCACAAGGTGCCCCACAAGGTCAGC
>JALQUQ010000617.1:315-787 GCA_023263735.1 Paracoccaceae bacterium
GTCTGACTGATACACCTGTGACAGGTAACGTACCGAAATATAATCTGCCACGTGGGGCGAATACCGGTAATGTCGGTCCAACCACTCACTTCGGCTATCAAACTGTCAGCAGTGAAGAAAAAGCACAAAAAGTCGCGGAAGTATTCCATTCTGTAGCCAGCAAATACGACATCATGAATGACCTGATGTCTTTTGGTATTCACCGTCTATGGAAACGTTTTGCCATTAACATGTCAGGCGTGCGCCGTGGTCAGCATGTGCTGGATATCGCCGGTGGTACGGGTGACCTGGCCAAAGTATTCAGCCGTGAAGTTGGTCCAACCGGTCATGTAGTATTATCTGACATCAACGAATCTATGCTGAATGTGGGTCGTGATCGCTTGATTGATGCAGGCTGTACCAATGTCGATTTCGTACTGGCTAATGCCGAAACTTTAGAGCCATTTGCAGATAACAGTTTTGACCTGTTAAC
>JALQUQ010000618.1 GCA_023263735.1 Paracoccaceae bacterium
GCAGCGTAATTTTATTGCGCTGTGCTGATTGCCAAGATAATTAGATTGCGCAGAAAATTTGAAGGAGAATCGATATGTCTCGCGTTGCATTGGTTACTGGGGGATCGCGGGGCATCGGTGCCGCTATCTCGATCGCTCTCAAGAATGCCGGCTACACCGTCGCCGCCAACTATGCCGGCAATGATGAAGCCGCTGCCGCCTTCACCAAGGAGACCGGCATCAAGACCTACAAGTGGTCGGTAGCCGATTACGAGGCCTGCGCCGCCGGCATCGCCAAGGTCGAGGCCGATCTCGGCCCGGTCGAGATCCTCGTGAACAACGCCGGCATCACGCGCGATGCGATGTTCCACAAGATGACCCCGCAGCAGTGGAAAGAGGTCATCGACACCAACCTCTCAGGCGTCTTCAACATGACCCACCCACTCTGGTCGGGGATGCGCGACCGCAAGTTTGGCCGCGTCATCAACATCTCGTCGATCAACGGCCAGAAGGGGCAGGCGGGGCAAGCCAACTATTCCGCCGCCAAAGCCGGCGATCTGGGCATGACCAAGGCGCTCGCGCAAGAGGGCGCGCGGGCCGGCATCACGGTTAACGCCATCTGCCCGGGCTATATCGGCACCGAGATGGTCCGCGCCATTGACGAAAAAGTGCTGAACGAGCGCATCATCCCGCAGATCCCGGTGGGCCGCCTTGGCGAGCCGGAAGAAATCGCGCGGACACAAGAATAACACTGTAGGAGGCCCTACAATGGAAGATCTTCGCAACGAGCAACGCACTCACCTCAT
>JALQUQ010000619.1 GCA_023263735.1 Paracoccaceae bacterium
GGCAACGTTCCCTGGCTGATGTAAAACACAATGATCCACACCAAGCCGATCAGCATGAAGCCGAACATGACGGGCTTGAACCATACGGGGTTCGGTGCGTCTGCGCCGCTCGCCTCGGGGTTACGAGGAGCCTTTGTGCGCTTCTTCTTTTCTGCAGCCATAGTGCTCAAAAGTCTACCCTTTCTTCAGCTGCTCCACAGGATGGGTCAGTTCCGACGGGTAAAGTTGATACGTGTTCAAGCCAGCAACTCTTTCCCGCATCATGGGTATTGTTGGCGAACTCCTCATCACCTTTGGTGCAGTGGTTCTTCTGTTCCTCGCGTGGCAGCTCTGGATTAACAACGCTGTCGTTGCTGACCAGCAGCACAAAGCTTCGCAAGAGCTTTCTCAGCAATGGGCAACGGATAATGACCGGACTGCAACTGCGCCAGCAACGGAAGACTTTGGCCCAGCACCTGCATTCGCCGGCGTGGGTGAAGGTGCCAAGTTTGCCACCATTTACATTCCCCGCTTGGGTGCAGATTCCACCCGTGTGGTGAAGAACAGTATTGATCTGTCCACCGTGCTCAACAATGGCTACTACGGTCACTACCCCGACACCCAGTGGCCAGGTCAGCCAGGAAACTTTGCCGTTGCCATCCACCGCACCAACTGGGGCAGCCCGTTCGGTGATGCTCCCAAGCTCCAAGTGGGCGACAAGATTTATGTTGAAACTGCAGACGGCTACTACACCTACGCCTTCCGCAATTACGAGTTTGTTCTTCCCTCAGCGGTCGATGTTC
>JALQUQ010000620.1 GCA_023263735.1 Paracoccaceae bacterium
GGATGTGGCCGCATTGTTGAAAGTGCCGCTGCCCATCACGGTCAAATCCCTGGTGCTGGCTACCGATGAACTTGATGATCAAGGCGTGGTCAAGAAGTCCACCGTCTGGCTGCTGCTGGTGCGTGGTGACCATGACATGAACGAGGTCAAAGTAGGCAAGCTGCCTGGCATGGAGGGCGGTTTCCGCTTTGCCACGTTGCCCGAAATTGAAGAGCACTTTGGCTGCAAGCCCGGTTACCTGGGCCCGGTTGGCCTCAAGAAGCCGCTCAAGATTGTGGCTGACCGCGATGTGGCCCTCATGGCCGACTGGATTTGCGGCGCCAACGAGGTGGACTTTCACATGACCGGCGTGAACTGGGGCCGTGACCTGCCTGAGCCTGACATGGTGGCTGATATCCGCAATGTGGTGGCGGGTGACAAATCGCCCGACGGCAAGGGTGAGCTGGCCATTGAGCGTGGTATCGAAATTGGTCACGTGTTCTACCTGGGGACCAAATATTCCAAAGGCATGAATGCCACCTTTCTGGGCGAAGATGGCAAGCCCCAATTCATGGAAATGGGTTGCTACGGCATTGGCGTGACGCGTCTGCCCGCCGCAGCGATTGAGCAAAACCACGACGAGCGAGGCATCATCTGGCCCGACGCGATTGCGCCGTTCACGGCGGTGGTGTGCCCGATTGGCATGGACCGCAGCGAAGCCGTCAAAGCAGAGGCCGAGCGCATTTACAACGAGCTGTTGTCAGCAGGGGTAGATGTGATTCTGGACGACCGTGGCGAGC
>JALQUQ010000061.1 GCA_023263735.1 Paracoccaceae bacterium
TTTTGGGCGGCGCGGATGAGGTGTTTCAAGAGGCCGATGTCATCGTCAAGGTCAAGGAACCCCAACCGGTTGAGAGGGCGCGTCTGCGCGAGGGGCAGGTGCTGTTCACCTATCTGCATCTTGCCCCCGACCCGGCGCAGACGCGTGACCTGTTGCAAAGCGGGGTGACCGCGATCGCCTATGAAACCGTGACCGACCGGATGGGGGGGCTGCCCCTTTTGGCCCCGATGTCCGAGGTGGCGGGGCGTTTGGCCCCGCAGGTGGGCGCATGGACGCTGCAAAAGGCCAATGGCGGCCGGGGCGTTCTCTTGGGTGGCGTGCCCGGCGTGGCCCCGGCCAAGGTGGTGGTCATTGGCGGCGGGGTCGTCGGCACGAACGCGGCCCGCGTGGCCTCGGGCATGGGCGCGGACGTCACCGTTCTTGATCGCTCTGCCCCGCGTCTGCGCTATCTGGATGACGTCTTTGGGCACCAGTTCCGCACCCAATACGCCAGCCACGGCGCCACGGCTGATCTGGTGGCGCAGGCCGATATGGTGATCGGCGCCGTCCTGATCCCCGGGGCTGCGGCGCCCAAAGTCGTTCGTCGCGATCAGTTGTCGACCATGAAGCCCGGTGCGGTGATCGTGGATGTGGCCATCGACCAAGGCGGGTGTTTTGAAACCAGCCGCGCCACAACCCATCAGGACCCGATCTATCAGGTCGACGGCATTATGCATTACTGCGTGGCGAATATGCCGGGTGCCGTGGCCCGCACCTCGACACAGGCGCTGGTCAATGCCACGCTGCCCTTTCTGATCGCGATTGCAAATAAGGGCTGGCGAGAAGCCTGTGCCGCCGATCCGCATTTGCTGGCAGGCCTGAACGTTCACAAGGGCAAGCTGACCTTTGCGGCTGTTGGCCAAGCCTTGGGTCTGGAAAGCATTTCTGCGGCAGAGGCCCTGAACCTTTGAACCACACCGAACCCGTGGCACGAAAAAGGCTCCGGTGGTGCCGGAGCCTTTGACCATCTTGCGCGGATCAGGCCTTTTTCAGCTCGGCCAGAATATCTTTCAACAGGTCAACCTGCGACGGCCCAGCCGGGGCAGCAGGCTTTGCCTCTTCTTTTTTCATCGACATGTCTTTCAGGCGGTTCACGCCCTTGACCAAAAGGAACACAACCCAGGCCACGATCAGGAACTTGATCACGGCATTGATGAAGTTGCCGTAATTAAAGGATGCGTCGCCCACCGAGACCTTGAGCCCGCCAAAGTCGATACCCCCGATGAACAGACCCAACAGCGGGTTGATCATGTCATCGACAAGCGACGTGACAATCGCGGTAAAGGCCGCGCCAAGGATGATCCCCACGGCCATGTCCATCACATTGCCCTTGGCAATGAAGGATTTGAATTCATTCAACATTTAACTGTCCCCTTTAAAGCCGCCCTTGCGACGGCCTTTGCACAACCTGCGCGTTACCCCGCGCAAAGCAGGCGAGAGTATGCCATAGAGGCAAGAAAAGAATATGGGAATTCTGGCAGTCTTTTCACCGCCGCGATCTAGCGGGTGGCGGTGCGGGAAATGTCACGGACCATGGTCGTCGCGCGGTTAAAACCGAAAACCAGCCGCAAAAGCCCCATGGTTTCGCTGCGAAGGGCGGAAAACCCCATCCGCTCGTACAAGGCACGGGCCCGGATGTTGGTGTCGATCACATCCAGCCGCACCTCGGCATAGCCCCGCCACCGCGCCTCGGCAATCAGGGCGTGCAGCAATTCGGTGCCAACCCCTTGATTGCGGGCCGGACGGTCCACGCAAATGCCATCCACCAAAAAGCGTTCGTTATCGACTTCGCTTTGCAGCAACCGAAGCGCACCTGCCCGGATCGTCCCTCCGATCTGGCCATAGTGGCGGCGAAAATCAGCCTCGGACGGGCTCACGAAACTGCCCGCTACCGATTTGAATCCGGCGATGCCCAAAAGGTTTTGCTGGTCGTCAATGGCGGCCAGACAATGATCGCATCGGATGACATCGGCCAGAAAGGTCAGCGCCCGTTGATCGGGGCCAAGGAGATGGCCCAGTTTCGACCCGAACGCCTGCCAATACAGGGCCGCCGCCTGCGGGACAAGCGACGCAGGCAAACCCATCCGAACTGTAACCAGAGGGAGATCCAAACGCTGGTCCTCTTCTGTTTTCCCACCGGTAACCTTGCCCAAACCCTGGGTAAAGACCCATCTGCACGCGGCGGAGAAATGAAAAACCCCCGGGCAAACGCACGGGGGTTGATCGTGGTGGGCCCCGAAAGACCCCAGTGTCGCAAAACGCCTTAGAGTGCGCCTTCACGCTGAGCCTTCTTGCGTGCGAGTTTACGCGCACGACGGACGGCTTCAGCTTGTTCACGTGCCTTCTTGACAGAAGGCTTTTCGAAATGCTGCTTAAGCTTCATTTCGCGGAACACGCCTTCACGCTGAAGTTTCTTCTTCAGAGCGCGGAGGGCCTGTTCGACGTTATTATCACGAACGCTGACCTGCATGTGGTTGTCACCACCTTCCTAAGTTAGAGTTGCACTGTAAGTGCAGGCGAGGGGCGCTATAACAAGGTGCAGGCGTTCTGTCTACAGTGCGACACGAAGGGAAAAGCCATGAACACGGAAAACACTCCAGAATCGGCAGCAGACCGTGTTTTGCAGGCGGCTTTGGCCCATGTGGCCTTTGATGGCTGGTCGGATACGACCTTTCGGGCGGCCATTGTTGATTCGGGCGTTGACGCAGGATTGGCGCGCGCCTTGTTCCCGCGTGGCGGAATCGATCTGGCGACGGCCTATCACCGCGATGGTGACCGCTGCATGATCGAAGCCCTTGGCCAGACGGATCTGGGCCAGCTTCGGTTTCGCGATCGCATCGCGACTGCGGTTCGCCTGCGGCTTCAACTCGTGCAAGACAAAGAGGTCGTGCGCCGGGGGACCACGCTTTTTGCCTTGCCCAATCACGCAGCAGAAGGGGCGCGCCTGATCTGGGGCACGGCTGACGCCATCTGGACGACCCTTGGCGACACCAGCGATGATCTGAATTGGTACACCAAACGCGCGACCTTGGCGGGTGTCTATTCGGCGACGGTTCTGTTTTGGCTGGGGGACGACAGCCCGGATCACAGCGCAACCTGGGATTTTCTGGACCGGCGGATCGACGATGTGATGAGCATCGAAAAACTAAAGGCCAAGCTTCGGGAAAACCCCCTATCCAAAGCCTTGATGGCCGGACCGATGAAACTTCTTGATCGGGTTCGGGCACCGACGGCGCAAACCGAACTGCCCGGCTTTATTTCAAAACCGCGTCGCTGACCGCGAAACGACCCTCTCGACAGGAAACCTTTATGACACTTTCGCACACGATGCGCGCCATCGAAATTTCGGCCTTTGGTGGGCCCGAGGTTCTGAAACCCACCACGATGCCGGTTCCCGTGCCGGGCCATGGGCAAATCGTCATTCGTGTCGATTATGCCGGGGTCAATCGGCCCGATGCCTTGCAGCGTGCGGGGCTGTATGCGCCCCCACCCTCGGCCTCCCCTCTTCCCGGGCTAGAGGCGTCGGGCACAGTCGTGGCGATCGGCCCCAATGTCGTGCGTTGGTCGATTGGCGACAAGGTCTGTGCCCTGCTGCCCGGCGGGGGATATGCCGAATATGTGACCACCCATGAAACCCACGCCATGCCCGTACCCAAGGGGCTGGATATGAAAGCGGCCGCCTGCCTGCCCGAAACCTGCTTTACGGTCTGGTCCAATGTGGTGATGCGCGGCGGACTGAAAGGCGGAGAGGTTTTTCTGGTGCACGGTGGGTCTTCGGGGATCGGGACAACGGCCATTCAAATCGCCCGCGCTCTGGGCGCACGGGTCTTTGCCACTGCGGGCTCTGAAGAGAAATGCAAAGCCTGCGTGGATCTGGGGGCGGAAAAGGCCTTCAACTACCGAACCGACGATTGGGTTGGCGCCATGCGGGCCGAAGGTGGGGCAAACCTGATCCTTGATATGGTGGGCGGGCCCTATATCCCCAAGAACGTGCGCGCCCTTGCCGATGATGGCCGGTTGGTTCAAATCGCCTTTCTCCAAGGCCCAAAGGTCGAAATGAACTTTGCCGAAATGATGACGCGACGGTTGACGCTGACCGGGTCAACCTTGCGCCCGCAGTCCGATGCAGCCAAGGCGGAAATCGCCCGCGAAGTTGAAACCCATGTCTGGCCGATGATCGCCGCAGGTCGGTTTGCGCCGGTGATGGACAGCACCTTTGCCCTGGAAGAGGCCGCACAAGCCCATGCCCGCATGGAAAGCTCGGGGCATGTGGGCAAGATTGTGCTGCAAGTCGGGCGATAAAACCCGATCTCCTTTACGCAGTTGCAATAAAACTATCGGCGCCCCGTCATCATTTGAAAGTCGGGGTGTCACATAGGCCCGGTATCGCCCGCTAAGCGCGTCGTTGGGGCGCGATAACCGGAGATACTCGATGAAACTTCGTTCCTCGTTGCGCTGCCTGTTGGCCGCCTCGACCTTGCTTGCCGCTGCGCCTGCGATGGCGGATGAAACCTATTCTTTTGGCCTGTGGGGCGACATGCCCTATGCCAAGGCAGACGATGCCCCGGCCATTCCCGCCCTGATCGACGACATGAATGCCTCGGACATCGCCTTTTCGCTGTACGACGGCGATATCAAGGATGGTTCGTCGGAATGCACCGATGATGTCTATACCTCCACGATGGACATGTTCAATTCGTTGAAAAAGCCGGTCGTCTATGTCGTGGGCGACAATGAATGGACCGATTGCCACCGCGTCAACAACGGCGGCTATGACAATCTGGAACGTCTGGACCACATCCGCAAAACCATGTTCGCAACGCCAGAAACCTTTGGCGCCGAAAAGATGACCGTCGAGCATCAGGGCGCTCCGGGCGAAAAATTTGCCGAAAACACCCGTTTCTCCAAGGCCGGAGCCATGTTCGTTGGTCTGAACGTTCCGGGTTCGAACAACAACAAAGTCACCGATGATGCGGCCTGCACCAAGAAATCGGCGCGCACCCCTGAACAATGTGCCGCCGACAACGCCGAATATGCCGAGCGCGATGCCGCCAACATCGAATGGATGAAAGCCTCGTTCGCCAAGGCCAAAGACGCAGGCGACAAGGGCATCATGTTCGTCGTCCAAGGCGATCTGGGCTTTGACATCCCCGAGACCGAAGACGACGATGAAAGCCGTCTGGCCGGGTTTGACGGCTATGCCGCATTCCTTGACGCCCTTACCGCCGAAACCGAGGCTTTTGACGGCCAAGTGGTTCTGGTTCACGGCGACACCCACTATTTCAAAATGGACAAGCCGCTGCCGAACGCCACCCATATGCTGGCAAACTTTACCCGCGTTCAGACCTTTGGCAGCCCGAACGTCCATTGGATCAAAGTGACCGTAGACGCCTCTTCGCGTGAGGTTTTTACTTTCCGCCCGCAAATCGTGGCCGCCAACGCCGCCAAATCACTCAAATAAGCGCAACCAATGCTTTGGCGCGCCCCAGATCGGGGCGCGCTTTTTGCTTAGCGCACCGCCTCCAACACCGCATCTTTCAGGGTGCAATCCCGAATCACATCCGCCCCACAGCGGCGCGGCTCCAGATCTTTGGTCAGGCACAAACGCACCTCTTGGATCATGCCCTGACGACAGGTCACGGTGATTTCATCGCGCTGTAGCCCCGGGTTGGTTTCCAGAAAGGCCCCCTCGATCACCGAAGCGGGGAGTTTCAGATCCTTGTTGATGCGCGGAAAGATGTCGGAAATCGCGATGCCCTCAAAAGCCTTGCGCGCCAGACCGTAATAGGCCTGCGACGAAAGCCCCGAGCATCGCCCGTGTTTTTTCCATTGGTAAAAGGCCGCGCCCGCGCCGCCGAAAACATCAGCCATTGCAGCCGTTTCGCCCCGAGACGGGTCACGTTCGGCTGTGCGGCAATAGCTGGGATATCCGTCTTCGTACTGCGGCCAAAGGCCGTGAAGAACAAAGGTGATCTTGCGCCCGGGGTCACATTGCGGGTCGTTCCGCGCATCCCCCTCCATCGCGCACCAGTTCGCCGACCATGACAGCGAGGCCACGTAATAATCGAAATCTCCCGCGGCCTCCCCCTCGGCCCAGACAGGCGCACCGATCACGCTGATGGCAAGTGCGGCCAAAACTTTGCGCATTTTCCCTTCCCCTCTTGACCATTATTCACTATATCAACGCAGAATTCCCGACATCGTGGAAATCGCGAACCAAGGTTCGCAGCCGTTTTCCCGGCTCGGGACAGTTTTGTAAAGGAGCCTGCGCATGAACAAGCCGCTTATGGCCAAAGCCACCGCCGTCTGGCTCGTGGACAATACCACGCTGTCGTTCAAGCAAATCGCCGAATTTTGCGGCATGCACGAACTTGAGGTGCAAGGCATCGCCGATGGTGATGTCGCGGGTGGCGTCAAGGGTTTTGACCCGATTGCCAACAACCAACTGGAACAGATCGAAATCGATCGCGGCCAGCGCGATCCGCTGTATCGCTTGAAGCTCAAGTACAATGCCGCCGCCGTTGGCGAGGAAAAGCGGCGGGGCCCGCGCTATACGCCCTTGTCCAAACGTCAGGACCGCCCTGCCTCGATTTTGTGGCTGGTCAAATTTCACCCCGAACTGTCTGACGGCGCGATTGGCAAGCTGGTGGGCACCACCAAACCCACCATTGAATCGATCCGCGAGCGGACCCATTGGAACATCAACAACATCACCCCGGTTGACCCGGTGGCCTTGGGCCTGTGCAAGCAGTCCGAACTGGATGCCGCCGTTCAGCAGGCCGTTCGCCGCCGCGCGGCCGAAGGCGTGGTGATGACCGACGATGAGCGTCGCAAGCTGGTGTCGACCGAGCAATCGCTGGGCATGGCGACCGAGCCGAAACTGCCGTCGTCGATCGCCGGGCTGGAAAGCTTTTCTCTGTCGGATGATGAAGACAAGAAACCGGCGTCTGACTTCTCGGATGCCGACAGCTTCTTCAACCTGCCGCACGGCGATGATGACGACGATGAGGATGACGACGATCCGCGTCGTTGATCGACAAGATGCGAAAGGCGCCCTTCAGGGCGCCTTTTTTATTTCAAGCCCCATACTCTCGACCCAGTCTCGGGTTTCCTGCACACGGTTGCGCGCAATGGCCAGCCGGGTGCCGTTGGTCAGTTCGACAAAGCTGTTTCGCCCCTCTTGAACGACCCCAACCACGCCCCGCGAAGCCACCCAATGGCTGCGGTGAATGCTAAGACCCAAATCCGAGGGCAGTCTTTCGACCGCTTCAGAAATCTTTCCCCGGATCAATTTGCGCCGATTTCCGACCAGCTGCACCGAGACGTAATGCGCATCCGCTGAAAGGGCGACGATTTCACATTCCAGAAACTCATGTCCAAAGATTTCGACCGTGATTTCCCGATCCGTTACGGGCGATATCGGCGCGGCAAGTGCCCGGGCTTCGGAATGAATCAGGGGAGCAATTTCCACCCTCTGCGGGATCACCACCATTTGGCTTTCGGCGCGGATATCCCGCATGATTCCCGAAAGCAGAAAGGTCCCCAGAATGACCTCTCCCAAAAATCCGAAAATCAGATTGAAAACGAGCACAAGAACGAATTCGGCAAATGACATCAAAGGCGCCCCCAAAATCAGCGAGAGCAGAAGCCCGAAAAAGGTTGCACCGATGATGGAAAACGAGACGGGAACCCACGTGTAAACGACCCGCCCAACGCTTTGGATCTGATAGATCGAGCTGACAAGCAGCACCAGAAAGCAGATCACCCCGCTGACATAAAAGACCGTCAGCCGTAGGATATCGAATCCGATAAGTTCGTCATAAGGCCGCAGGACGAACACCAAACCGGCCAGAAAAATCACCATCGCCACGAAATGCGGATGCCAAAACAACCTGCGCATTTCGTGCCAAGAGTGCTCTTCAACGATCCCGTTCAAGTAAACGATACGCATTTCGTTCCAAAACCGTAGAAAATGCCCCGTTGGCGTGCCAGACTCAGTCAGGGTCGGGGGCATAGCGCCCGTGTTACAAGTAATATCGGTTGAAGTTCCGACCCAACTTTATCTTACGGAATGGCACAGGGGGTAGAAGCCCCTTTTTCGGTATTTTTGCAGGAAAGTTTTGTTAAATCCTGCGGCGTGCCCGGATGGCGGCACCAATCGTGCCGTCATCCAGATAATCCAGTTCGCCACCAATGGGCACACCTTGGGCCAAGGTGCTGATTTGCGCCTGTGTTTCGGCCAGCGCATCGGCGATGTAATGAGCGGTCGTCTGGCCATCGACCGTTGCGTTCAGCGCCAGGATCACCTCGCTGACGCCCAGATCGCGGACCCGGCGAACCAGTTCAGGAATGCGCAATTCCTCGGGGCCGATCGCATCCAGCGCGCTCAGCGTGCCGCCCAAAACGTGGTAACGGCCGCGAAACGCGCCGCCACGCTCCATTGCCCATAAATCCGCGATGTCTTCGACCACGCAGATCTCGGTGGTCGTCCGCTGCTCATCGGCACAAATGGGACAGATCTCGTTGGTGCTGATATTGCCACATTCCACGCAATCCCGCGCGTTCAGCGCAACCTGCGCCATCGCCTGCGCCAGAGGGGCCATCAGGCCCGCCCGCTTTTTCAAAAGCGCCAGCACCGCCCGCCGCGCCGACCGCGGGCCAAGGCCCGGCAGACGCGCCAGCAGGTCGATCAGGGTTTCGATGTCCCGCGTGTCTTGCGACAAGGTTGCCCCACCCTTTAGAACGGAAGTTTGAAGTCAGCCGGAAGCCCCAAAGCCTCGGTCAAGCGGCCCAATTCGCGTTGGCTCCGCTCTGCCGCCTTGGTCTGGGCATCCTTGATCGCGGCCAAGATCAGATCCTCGACCACTTCCTTTTCGCTGGCCACAAAAATCGACGGGTCGATGTCCAGCCCAGTCAACTCTCCCTTGGCCGTTGCGCGGGCCTTGACCAGCCCCGCGCCCGACTCGCCGATCACGACCGTGCGGGCCAGATCTTCCTGAAGTTCGGCCATCTTGGCCTGCATCTCCTGCGCGGCCTTCATCATCTTGGTCATATCGCCAAGACCGCCCAATCCACCCAATCCTTTTAGCATTGCGCGTCCTTTCCTGATCTGCGTTCCGCCCGACCCACCTGAGGGGGCCGTGGCTCAATTGTCGTCAAAGGGGTCCCATTCATCATCGACTTCGGGCAGGGCCTCGGTCGCTGCGGCATCGGCCAGTTGCGCGGCGGTGCGGATATCCTTGATCTTGGCCCCGGGAAAGGCGGCGATCACCGCCTGGACCAAAGGCTGGGTCAGGGCATCCGCCTCGGCCTCGTCACGCTCGGCCCGGCGCTGTTCCGAAATCGTTGGCTTCCCCCCGGTCCCCACGACCGAAACGCCCCATCGGCTGCCCGTCCACCCTTGCAGCTTTTGACCAAGACGCGCGGCAAGATCGGCGGCCGCACCGGGCGCGGGTTCAAATTCGATCCGTCCCGGAGAGTAGCGCACCAGACGCACCCCCTCTTCGACCTCATAAAGCAGCTTCATATCGCGCCGATCGCGGATCAGGTCGATCACGCCCTCAAAAGTGGCGATCACGGTGGCTTGCCCGGCAAGCGCAAGCGCCTGCCCGCCCGCCGACATCGTGGCCCCGCGCATCGGCGCATTCATCGGCGCCCGCATCATCGGACTGTGCACCATACCGCCCCCCGCGGGCGCCCCCCCTGCCAAACCCGCCCCGGGCCCGGGACCATTGGAATTGGTCAAGCGCCGGACCAGCGTTTCGGGGTCGGGCAGGTCGGCCACATGCGTCAACCGAATGACCGCCATTTCGGCCGCCATCATCGCGTTGGGGGCCAGCCCCACCTCTTCGATGGCTTTCAACAGCATCTGCCACATCCGGCTCAGGCTGCGCATCGGCAATCGGCCCGCCATATCCAGCCCGCGCGACCGCTCGTCCGGGGGGGTGGTCGGGTCCTCGGCGGCCTCGGGCGTGATCTTGATCACACTGATCCAATGGGTGATTTCGGCCAGATCGCGCAAGATCGCCATGGGATCGGCCCCATCGGCATATTGGCCCGATAGTTCGGTCATCGCGGCGGGCGCATTGCCCTGCATGATCATCTCGAAAAGATCAAGCACGCGGCCCCGATCGGCCAGACCCAGCATCGCGCGAACCTGCGGCGCCGTGGTTTCCCCAGCCCCATGCGAAATCGCCTGATCCAAGAGCGACGTCGCATCCCGCGCCGAGCCTTCGGCCGCCCGCGTGATCAGCGCCAGCGCATCATCGGTGATATGCGCCCCCTCGCCGGTCGCGATCTTGCGCAAAAGCGCCATCATGACCTCGGGCTCGATCCGCTTCAGGTCAAACCTTTGGCAGCGCGACAGCACCGTCACCGGAACCTTGCGGATTTCCGTCGTCGCAAAAATGAATTTCACATGGGCAGGGGGTTCTTCCAACGTCTTCAACAGCGCGTTGAAGGCGTTGGTCGACAACATGTGCACTTCGTCGATGATATAGATCTTATAGCGGGCGCTGGCGGCGCGGTAATGAACGCTGTCGATGATCTCGCGAATGTCGCCCACCCCGGTTCGGCTGGCGGCGTCCATCTCCATCACATCGACATGGCGCCCTTCCATGATCGAAACGCATTGGTCGCATTTGCCGCAAGGCTCGGTCGTGGGGCCGCCTTTGCCATCCAGCCCAACGCAGTTCAGCCCCTTGGCGATGATCCGCGCGGTCGTCGTCTTGCCCGTGCCCCGGATCCCCGTCATGATAAAGGCTTGGGCAATCCGGTCGGCGGCAAACGCGTTTTTCAGCGTCCGCACCATCGCATCCTGCCCGACCAGATCGGCAAAGGTTTCCGGGCGATATTTCCGCGCCAGAACCTTATAGGCTTTTGCTTCCGTGTCCGACATACTGCCATCCCTGACTGTCCCGCCCAAACCTTAGGGCCAACCGAAAGGAACGTCCACCCGATGCCCTTGGTCATTGCGGAATTGCCTGCCGGAGGGGGGACACTGGCCCTCTGCCCCATGCCGGGGCGCGGCGGGCAATATCAGGCCGATCTGTCGCAGGTCGTGCGCTGGTCACCCGATCTGGTTTTGACGATGACCCCCATGGCCGAATTGCGGGCCAAGGGGGCGTGGGAACTGCCCGACGATCTGGCCCTGCACCAGATCAAATGGGCG
>JALQUQ010000621.1 GCA_023263735.1 Paracoccaceae bacterium
GATCATGGCGATCTGCAACGGGGTCGAGCCGGCACCAACCAAGTTCGGCTCGCCCGGCAAGGCGGTCTACGGCTTCGACGTGCGACTGATCGACGAGACGACCGGCGAGGAGATCACCGAGCCGAACAGGAAGGGCGTGATCGCGGCCGAGGGTCCGCTGCCGCCGGGCTGCCTGCAGACGATCTGGGGCGATGACGCGCGCTATGTCAAGACCTACTGGAGCAGCATCCATGGCCGCACCATGTACAGCACCTTCGACTGGGGCGTGAAGGACGCCGACGGCTATTTCTTCATCCTGGGTCGCACCGACGACGTGATCAACGTCGCCGGCCACCGCCTGGGCACGCGCGAGATCGAGGAGAGCATCTCCAGCCACCCGAACGTGGCCGAGGTCGCCGTGGTCGGCATGGCCGACCAGCTCAAGGGCCAGGTCGCGGTCGCCTTCGTGGTGCTCAAGGACGCCTCGCGCGCCGCCGATCCAGCCTCGGCGCGCGAGCAGGAACAGGCGATCATGAAGACGGTCGACGAGCAGCTCGGCGCAGTCGCACGCCCGGCCATGGTGCGCTTCGTCGGCACGCTGCCCAAGACGCGCTCGGGCAAGCTGCTGCGCCGCGCGATCCAGGCGGTCTGCGAAGGTCGCGATCCGGGCGACCTGACCACCATGGATGATCCGGCTGCGCTGCAGCAGATCCGGGACCAGCTGGCCTGATTCCCAGGGCCTGTCCACCCGTACAAACCACGAGAGCCAATGCCGGCTCGCGACCGGCTTTCATGCTATT
>JALQUQ010000622.1 GCA_023263735.1 Paracoccaceae bacterium
GGAAAAGGTCTTCAGCGACCTCGGCCGCGTCAAGCACCTGAAGGAAAAGGGCGTGCTGATCGGCGTCGGCGGCTGCGTCGCAAGCCAGGAAGGCGACGAGATCATCAAGCGCGCGCCCTATGTCGACGTCGTGTTCGGCCCGCAGACCCTGCACCGCCTGCCCGAGCTGCTGGAGGCGCGCGCCGCCAAGGCCCGGCCGCAGGTCGACATCAGCTTCCCCGAGATCGAGAAGTTCGACCACCTGCCGCCTGCCAAGGTCGAGGGCGCATCGGCCTTCGTCTCGATCATGGAAGGCTGCAGCAAGTACTGCAGCTACTGCGTCGTGCCCTACACCCGCGGCGAGGAATTCAGCCGCCCGTTCGAGGAAGTGCTGGTCGAGGTCGCCGGCCTGGCCGACCAGGGCGTGAAGGAAGTCACGCTGCTGGGCCAGAACGTCAACGCCTACCGCGGCAAGATGGGCGATACGGACGAGATCGCCGACTTCGCGCTGCTGCTCGAATATGTCGCCGAGATCCCCGGCATCGAGCGCATCCGCTACACCACCAGCCATCCGAACGAGTTCACGCCGCGCCTGATCGAGGCCTACGCGAAAATTCCGAAGCTGGTCAACCACCTGCACCTGCCGGTCCAGCACGGCAGCGACCGCATCCTGATGGCGATGAAGCGCGGCTACACTGCGATGGAATACAAGAGCACCATCCGCAAGCTGCGCGCGATCCGCCCCGACCTGTCGCTGAGCAGCGACTTCATCGTCGGCTTCCCGGGCGAGACCGAGGAG
>JALQUQ010000623.1 GCA_023263735.1 Paracoccaceae bacterium
TGCGGTCGCGCATCGGATGCGCCTTGATCGCATCGAGATAGGTCCGCGCCAGATCGACGGGATCAATCTCACCCTTGCCGATGCCCCGCCCAAGCTCTGCCGCGCTTTTCCAAAGCCATTCCTGCATCCGATCCTCCTTGATTGCCGCGACGGTAGCGGCACTGCCGCGCATGGACAATCCCGGCCGATTGGGGATAGTGCCCTCATGGCTGCGGAACATGACATCCTGATCGTCGGCGGCGGGCTCAACGGCCCGGCCCTTGCCCTTGCCTTGGCGCAAGCGGGCTTTTGCGTCGGCGTGATCGACAGCCTCCCCCTCGATACCCGCAAAGACCCCGGCTTTGACGGCCGCGCCTATGCGCTGGCGCTTGCCTCGCAGCACCTATTGAAGGCGATCGGCGTCTGGAAGGCGATTGCCTCCGAGGCAGAGCCAATGCTCGAGATCAAGGTGACTGACGGGATCGCCGGCCAAGGGCCAAGCCCTTGGATGATGCATTTCGATCATGCCGAAATCGAAGAAGGCCCGATGGGCTATATGGTCGAAGACCGCTTCCTGCGCCGCGCTTTCCTTGAGGCGATGACAGCAGAAGAGCGGATCACCCAATACCCCTCGGAAACGGTGGTGGCGCAGTCGATCAATGATGGCGCCGTGCGGGTCACGCTGGCTTCGGGGAAAGAGCTTGCCGCGCTCCTTCTGATCGGCTGCGACGGGCGCAAATCCGGCACCGCCGAGCGCGCGGGGATTGGTCGGACGGGCTGGGGCTATGGCCAAAC
>JALQUQ010000624.1 GCA_023263735.1 Paracoccaceae bacterium
CGCCGCGCCGGCGTTCCGCCCTATGGTCGGATGGCCGGGATCGTGTTGTCGTCGCCCGATGTGGCGCAGGTGTTTGATTTCGCGGCCGATCTGGCCCGCAGGGATGGCCCGCTGCGCCGCATCGGTGCGCAGGTATTCGGCCCGGCCCCGGCGCCGATCAGTCGGGTGCGGGGGCGGCATCGGGTGCGGCTGCTGATCAAGGCCGAAAAGGGAGCCCCCCTGCAAGCGGCGCTGGCGGATTGGGTGGCGCAGGTCAAGCTGCCAACCCAGTTGCGGCTGGCCATCGACATCGATCCGCAGAGCTTTCTTTAGGGGATGCCAAACCGGGGCCAGCCCCCGCTCCGCGGCCGGGGACGCCTCCGGCGGGAGTATTTGGAAAAGGTGCAAACGGGCAGGTGGGCGCGGATTGGCGGCCTTGGGTTTCGGCCTTTGGCGGAGAAAATCACCCGGCCCCGGGTTTTCATTGGGGCGAAATGCCGTTAGGGCGGACGCCATCGCGGGAACGGGGGCTGTGCCCCGATGGCGTTTCGGGGGGTCGTCCTGGCCGCCGATCCGCCGGAAATCGCATGGATGGGCACAAGAGACGCCGCGGACCGGGTCTGCGGGCAGGAGCATTTTTGATGAATTCGGTCGGCTATCGGCAAGAGTGGTTTGGCAATATCCGTGGGGATGTCATGTCGGGGCTGGTGGTGGCCTTGGTGCTGATCCCCGAGGCCATCGCCTTTTCGCTGATTGCCGGGGTGGACCCCAAGGTGGGGCTTTATGCC
>JALQUQ010000625.1 GCA_023263735.1 Paracoccaceae bacterium
GCCGGTGGCGCCTGTCACAAGTACAATGCCAGTAGGCTGATTTATAATTTCCTTGAAAATTTCAGGCGCGCCAAGGTCATCCAAGGTTAATACTTTACTGGGAATAGTACGTAATACTGCCGCTGCGCCTCGGTTTTGCACAAACGCATTAACACGAAAGCGTGACAGGCCATTTACTTCAAAAGAAAAATCGGTTTCCAGGTTTTCTTCGTATTCTTTGCGCTGCATGTCATTCATAATCTCATAAACGAGACCATGTACTTGTTTGTGATCGAGAGCAGGCACGTTCAGTTTACGCATTTCGCCATCTACACGAATAATTGGTGGTAGGCCCGCTGATAAGTGTAAATCTGAGGCGTTATTCTTAACACTGAAAGCCAAAAGTTCGGTAATATCCACAACCACTTCTCCAAAACAAGGTGAATAATGCAAACAATAGCAGAAAGACTAAATTCCGCACTAAAAGGAATAGACCAAGCCGCTACCAGTGCACATCGTCCACCAAATTCCGTTAAATTGCTAGCGGTTAGCAAAACAAAACCCGTATCAGATATCATGGAAGCGTATGAAGCGGGACAACGAATGTTCGGTGAAAATTACGTACAGGAAGGTGTTGAAAAGGTTCAGGAACTTTCTCATCTCGATGATCTGGAATGGCATATGATTGGCCCAATCCAATCAAACAAAACTAAAATCGTCGCTGAGCATTTCGATTGGGTTCAGTCCGTAGACAGAGAAAAAATTGCTCGCCGCTTGAACGAGCAG
>JALQUQ010000626.1 GCA_023263735.1 Paracoccaceae bacterium
AGGCGAGAAACGCGTCGCCACCGTGCCCGAGGTGGTGGGCAAGCTGATCAAGCTGGGCTTCCGGGTGGCGGTGGAAAGCGGTGCCGGCGCGGCGGCGAACTTCGATGACGACAGCTACCGCGAGGCCGGCGCCGACATCGTGGCCACGGCGGCCGAACTCTGGGCCGGCGCCGACATCGTGTTCAAGGTGCGCCCGCCGAGCCAGGACGAGGTCGGCCTGCTGCGCGCAGGCTGCACCCTGGTCGGCTTCATCTGGCCGGCGCAGCATCCCGAGCTGATGCAGCAGCTGGCGGCCCGCCAGGTCACCGTGCTCGCCATCGATGCCCTGCCGCGCCAGCTCTCGCGCGCCCAGAAGATGGACGCACTGACCTCGATGGCCGGCATCAGCGGCTACCGCGCGGTGATCGAGGCAGCCAACGCCTTCGGCCGCTTCTTCAACGGCCAGATCACCGCCGCCGGCAAGATCCCGCCGGCCAAGGTCTTCATCGCCGGCGCCGGGGTGGCCGGGCTGGCCGCCATCGGCACGGCCGCCAACCTGGGCGCCATCGTGCGCGCCAACGACACGCGAGCCGAGGTGGCCGACCAGGTCGTCTCGCTGGGCGGCGAGTTCGTCAAGGTCGACTACGAGGAGGAAGGCTCCGGCGGCGGCGGCTATGCCAAGGTCATGAGCGAGGGCTTCCAGCAGGCCCAGCGCGAGATGTACGCCCGACAGGCGCGCGAGGTCGACATCATCATCACCACGGCGCTGATCCCGGGCAAGC
>JALQUQ010000627.1 GCA_023263735.1 Paracoccaceae bacterium
GCCCTACATCTCGGCTTCCATCGTCATGCAGCTCATGGGCTACATCCTGCCCGCGTTCGAGCAGATGAAGAAGGAAGGCGAGGCTGGCAAGCGGAAGATCACACAGTACACGCGCATCGGCACCGTCGGCCTTGCCATCTTCCAGTCGCTCGGCATCGCCCTGGCACTGGAAGGCACGCAAGGCCTGGTGATCGACCCTGGTTTCGGCTTCCGCCTGACCACTGTCGTGACCCTGGTGGCCGGCACGATGTTCCTGATGTGGCTGGGTGAACAGATCACCGAGCGTGGCCTGGGCAACGGTATCTCGATCCTCATCTTCGCTGGTATCGCCGCGGGCTTGCCCAACGCGATCGGCGGTCTGTTCGAGCTGGTGCGAACGGGCGCGATGGGCCCCCTGGTGGCGATCTTCATCGTCGCCCTGGTGATCCTCGTGACCTATTTCGTGGTCTTCGTCGAGCGCGGTCAGCGCAAGATCCTGGTGAACTACGCACGTCGTCAGGTGGGCAATAAGGTGTACGGCGGCCAGTCGTCGCACCTGCCGCTCAAGCTGAACATGGCTGGCGTGATTCCGCCGATCTTCGCTTCGTCCATCATCCTGCTGCCCACCACCGTGGTGAGCTGGGTCAGCACCGGTGACGGCACGCGCTGGTTGCGCGACATCGCTTCGGCGCTGTCGCCGGGACAGCCGATCTACGTGGCGTTCTACGCTGCCGCGATCGTGTTCTTCTGCTTCTTCTACACCGCGCTGGTCTTCAACAGC
>JALQUQ010000628.1 GCA_023263735.1 Paracoccaceae bacterium
CCCCAAAACCCCAAAACCCCGGGAGAGAATTCGCACAGTTATTATAAGAATAAAATGAATAAAACTTCGGAAGCCTTTATCATCAAAATATACGGCAAGACTAGAAACATGACTTGTTTGGGTCTTGCATTTACATCCTTTACATTTGCTCTTGTTTTTTCATAATGTCTTCGTTTCTCTTTTGCTCTATCCAGTTAGGTCCCTGCAACTTGGCCTGTTGGTCGGACTTTTCCAAAGTGTTCTTCAGGCTGGCCCTGTTGTACATATCCTGCTCGGCTTTCTGCGCGGGTGGCGCTCCCCGCATATTTGACGACGTGTTGTTCATCTGCATGTATGAGATTTAAGATGTTGATGCTGTCTACTCTGACTATGGGGGGAACGTCGACAAGCTTTTCAGATTTTATGGGGCAGTTTCGTAAGCGCCCTATTTTTATGCCTATTATGTTGGTTGAAGTTGTGGCTTGTTCATCTCGCCAATCAGGAGATCGATCGTCTCGTTGTTCTGGTTGGTTTCGTTTAGTAGGTTGTTACCGGGACCGCGCTGGCCAAACCCAGACACCATCTTCGGACGGGTGCTTGCACAATGTAAAATGATAGAAAGAGTAAACGACTTACCCGAGGTCCACTGTGTTCTCGCCGCCTCCCAGTTTAATCGTGTCATTCATGGGTGAAAACATATTGTCTTTCGGCGGCAAAAATTCGTCGGCGCCCAGTTCATCCAAGTCGAGCTAGTCGATTGACTCGTTTGCTTG
>JALQUQ010000629.1:0-419 GCA_023263735.1 Paracoccaceae bacterium
GATTTCCACCCTCAAGGAAGCCCCCGCCGATGCCGAGATCGTGAGCCACAAGCTCATGACACGCGCAGGCATGATCAAAAAGCTGGGTGCAGGCATCTATAACTACATGCCTATGGGCTTGCGTGTGATCCGCAAGGTCGAGGCCATCGTGCGCGAAGAAATGAACCGCGCGGGGGCCATTGAAATGACCATGCCCGTGGTCCAGCCCGCCGAGCTGTGGCAGGAGACGGGCCGCTTTGACAAGATGGGTCCTGAATTGCTGCGTATTCAGGACCGCCATGGTCGCGACTTTGTGGTGCAGCCCACCAGCGAAGAGGTAGTGACCGATGTGGCCCGCCAGGAAATCCGCAGCTACAAGCAACTACCCAAAAATTTCTACCAGATCCAGACCAAATTCCGCGACGAGCGTCGTCCGCGTT
>JALQUQ010000629.1:429-740 GCA_023263735.1 Paracoccaceae bacterium
TCATGAAGGACGCCTACAGCTTCGACAAGGACCAGGCCGGTGCCAAAGCCAGCTACCAGAACATGGCGCAGGCCTACCGCAAGATTTTTGACCGCTTTGGCCTGCGCTACCGCGCCGTGGCGGCCGACAGCGGTGCCATTGGCGGGGATTTGTCCGAAGAGTTTCAGGTGATTGCCGCCACTGGCGAAGACGCCATCGTTTACAAGCCTCGGGGACATCCTCCCAACCCCTCCGAAGTGAACGCTCCCGGTGAGACTCGAGGGAATCCTCCATGGCTCTGAATCGCGACCGCTCACTCCACACCACAGTAC
>JALQUQ010000630.1 GCA_023263735.1 Paracoccaceae bacterium
GCCTCTGTTGCTAGCTTAGCGTAGTTGCCAAGATTATCTGTGCTTTCAATTTTTTTATAAAGTGCTATCCAATATCCTTTACTCATTTACAATACCTCCAAAAAGTTTTAATAAAACCTATGGCCAATAAACTGATCATAGATTGGAAACAATATAATCTAATCGTAGAAAAATTAGCAGTTAAAATTCATGAAAGTGGTTTCAAACCTACAATGCTTATAGGTATTATGCGAGGCGGAGCTCCTATTATTGATGTGCTTAGTAGAATTTTTAAGCTTAAGTGCGCCTATTTAGCCGTTGAGTCTTACTCTGGAACTGGAGTGGAGGATCAACAAGGAGAATTAGTTTTTTCAAGAGAAATGAGTTCAACTGTCCAAGATATGGGAGGAAGATTGTTACTTTGTGATGATCTTTCCGACACAGGAGTTACACTCAACAAAAGTATTGAGTGGTTAAAAAAATATCCTCCAATTAAAGATAATATAGAAGCGGTAAAAACAGCAGTGCTTTGGAAAAAGAAAGACTCTACTTTTGAGCCAGATTATATTGCTGAAAGGCTAGATGACAATCCTTGGATTGTACAACCTTTTGAAAATTACGAAGAAGTAAGAATAGAAGATTTAGTTAAGAAGCACAAAAAATAAGGGCCAGCTTTCACCAGCCCTTAAAATTTATTTTTTAGTTAACAGCAAAACTTGCAACACTTAATCCAGCAATTAACCAAATTGCAGGAGAAGTT
>JALQUQ010000062.1 GCA_023263735.1 Paracoccaceae bacterium
CGTTTGACACATCTGACTCCGACTCAGGTTCGGGCTTATGTTATCGCGGACAACAAGCTGGCTTTAAACGC
The DNA here is from genome assembly GCA_023263735.1 of Paracoccaceae bacterium. Taxonomy (GTDB): domain Bacteria; phylum Pseudomonadota; class Alphaproteobacteria; order Rhodobacterales; family Rhodobacteraceae; genus Pseudotabrizicola. The sequence goes on from JALQUQ010000062.1 coordinate 72, forward strand.
TGGATGGAACGAAGAAATGTTGAAGGCTGAAATGGAAGCCCTAAAGGCTGAAAACGAAGGGGAAACACAATCCTGCCCCATCGGAACGCCCCGCGCCTCAGATATCTCGGGCGTGATCTTGGCGGCAGGCAACACCCCGCCCTGCCCCGGCTTTGCCCCCTGGCTCAGCTTGATTTCGATCATCTTGATCTGATCATCCGCCGCCACCTGAGCGAAAAGATCGGGGTCAAAGTTGCCCTGCGCATCCCGGCACCCGAAATAGCCGGTGCCAATTTCATAGATCAGATCCCCGCCACCCGCCCGGTGATAGCGACTGATCCCCCCTTCGCCCGTGTCATGGGCAAAACCCCCAATCCGCGCCCCATTGTTCAGGGCCGAAATCGCATTGGCCGACAAGGCGCCAAAGCTCATGGCCGAAATGTTATAGACCGACGCGTCATAGGGCCGCGTGCAATCCGGCCCGCCGATCGTCACCCGAAAATCGGTGTTGGTGATCTTTTTCGGGCGGATCGAATGGGTCAGCCATTGATAGCCGCTGTCGTACACCTTTTCTTTGGTTCCAAAGGGGCGCTTATCCTCAACGTTCTTGGCGCGCTGATAGACAATCGCCCGGGATTCCCGCGAAAACGGGACCTCTTCGTTATCGGATTCAATCAGATACTGCCGGATTTCCGGGCGGATCATTTCAAAGAAATAGCGGATATGTCCAAGGATCGGATAGTTGCGCAACACCGCGTGGCTGTGCTGCGACATATCCCAAACACCAATCGCGACCAGAACCCCAAAGACCACGATGGGCACCACCGACCACTGATACATCGTGTAGACCAGCACGGAAACGGCAAGCCCGATCCCGGCCAGAATGACAGCAGAATGGCGAAGTCCGATTGAATACACGATGTTGTCCTTTCGGTACGCGCGGTTCCAGATCGTTCGCGTGCGTGCCCGCCCTTTGGAAAGGCGGCCCGTACCGCGTGCCGTTTGGTGCGAAGGTCGGCCCCAATCGGGTTTCGATCTTTGATACGCCCTGAATCGTTGTCTTTGTCTTTCAATATAGCGAAGAAAGATGCATATGATTTAAAAATGTACGAAAATAATTCAATCGATTTATTTTCCCGATCTCGAGTCAAAGTGCAGTTTGCAACGCATCCCCGGAAACTCTGTACGATGACATCAAACGAGCAAAATCTCAGAGACAGGTTACAAACGGTCGCACAAACGGCCCCCCCGAAATTGGCGCGCTTTGCGCAATGGGCGCAATCGCATCTGGACGATATCGCCTTTCTGTCGATCCGCCGCATTGCCGAGGCGGCCGAAGTCAACGCCAACCTTGCGCCACGTTTGGCGCAGGCCTTGGGATATGAGGGGTTCAACGATCTGCGCGCCGAGGTGCAGTCGATCGTGCAGGGGCGCAACCACAGTTACGGCACCCGTGCCCGTGCGCTGAGCGGGCGCGAGGGCGCGGGGGTCTATAGCGAATTGATTGCCGCCGGGTTAAAGAACTTCGAGGCGGCGACCTCTCCCGCCAGCCTGTCCGAAATCGATGCCTGCGTCGAAATCCTTTTGAACGCGCGCCGCATCTATACGGTCGGCGTGCGCAGTTGTTTTTCCGTGGCGCATTACTTTTCTTATGTCGGATCAATGGCCTTCGACAGTTTTGTCGAAATGCCCAGTATGCCGGGCGCCATTCTTGATCAGATGTGCCGGCTTGGCCCCGAAGATGCCGTCGTCGCGATCTCTTATGACCATTACTCGGCCGAAGTGGTGCGCGCCTGTCAGGTTGCCCACCATTGCGGTGCCAAGATCATTGCCCTGACCGATGCCATATCGTCGCCCGTCGCACGGGGGGCCAGCCGTGCCATCGTTTTGCCGATGGCGGGGCCGCAATTGATGCCCTCGCTTGTCAGTGCCCTTTTGGTGCTTGAGATGATTTTGGCCGCCATGGCCTCACGCGGGGAAAAGGTTGCCGAACGGATCGAGGATTTCGAACGCCGCATCTCGGATTACGGCGGCTATCAAACTTCGGCCCCGCCCCGGAAACACGCGCGCTAATCCCAAGGGCACCACGCTGGATTTGACACCCGCCGATCAGGCGATCCCATGAATGCGGTGAGGTTCGACGAGAAAGGTCGAAATCTCGGCGATGAATTCCTGCGCATGCATCATCAGCGAATGCCCCGGGCCTGATTGAAAGGCACGTTCGATCGACGGGCCATCTTCGAACCAAAGTTCGACCATGCCATCGGCCAGCATGTTGCCCTCTGGGTCGCGAGGGCCATCGATCACCAGATTCTGACGATAGCCTTGAATTCCCGGCAAGCGCGGCACCAGAACAGCATGCAGGCCGAACCATTGCCGCTGGAACTCTTCCGCCGTTATCTCCGGACGTTTGCGCAGGATCGACATGCGCTTGAGGCCGCCACCGGTTTTGGGCGGCTCGATCACCGTATTCTGCAGGCACAAGATCGACTGCATGTCCGCAACCAACGGACCGGGCAAGCCCATGCTCAGACTAAAGCTGCCCAAAGTGGCGGCCGTCATACTGGCCGAAACATCGGGGAAAAAGAACTGGGCTATGGCGTCCAACTCGGTTGTGCTGCGGGCATAGTCGATCCCCTTTTGGCTCCGGTCGATCACCCGGTTGAACACGGCACCCTGCGCCTGCGTCCCCGATGCCCGCCGGATGTCGGCCTCATAGGTGGAAAAGCTTTGGTCGCTCAACTCAACAGCGGTTTGAATCAAACCCATCACGGTGATCAACGCATGGTCCTCCGATATTCGACAATGGGCCCACCCAAGCCGCAGATGGCGCGCGGATGGGCCCCGTGGTTCAGCGAAAGTGCCGCAGGATCGCGGGCAGTTGGCGGATTGCAACGGCCACGATGATCACCGCCGATTGGACGAGCAATTGAACCGACGTATCAGCGCCCAAGGCCAGAACCATCTGCCCCAGCAGAGTCATGAACAAGGCGGCAACGCCACTGGCGATCACGCTGCCCCGACCGCCGGTAAAGGGCGTGCCCCCCACCACAACAGCCGCGATGGCGGGCAACAGATAGTCAACGCCCGCCGTCTGCGATGCCGAACCGATGAAACCGGTAAAGAGCATGCCTGCCACGGCAAAGCAGATCGCCGCGATGGCATAGGTGGCCACCTGATACCGCAGGATCGGAATGCCCGCCGCAGTCGCAGCCGCCGGGTTCGCCCCCACCGCCACAAATCGGCGGCCGGCAATGGTCCGCTTGGTCACAAGGCTGACAACGATGATGAACAGCAGCGCAAGGATCAGTGTCATCGGCACACCGAACAGTTTCGAGTGCGAGAACTGCGCCAACTCTGCCGGGGCGGTCATCGGGCTCCCCCCTGAAATGGCGCGCACCCCGCCCATCAGGATCGCATTCGTGGCCAAGGTGGTCACGATGGGGGTGATGTTCACCTTGGCCACCAAAAGCCCGTTCACGATGCCAATGGCCATCGCAAAGATCAGGGTCAGCGGAACGGCAAGAAGCGACGATCCGGTTGAAAAGCCAATCTGCGCAAAGGCAAGACCCGAAATCGTCATGATACCGGGCAAAGACATGTCAAGCCCGCGCTGCTGAATGACGATGGTCATTCCAACGGCCGTGATCCCCAAAACGGCCGCAAAGGGCAGCATCGAACTGATTGCCGAAGGTTCCACGACGCCGGGTGTCACAAAGGCGCAAACGACAAACAGGACGATCGTGCCACCCCAGATCCACGAAAATTCGTTCAGCACGGCAGCTTTCAACTGGGCGGACAGGCTGTTTCCGGCCGCGCTCTTGGATTTTGATGTCATGCTCATGCCTGCACCACTTTCTCACGGCTCTTGGAGTAGAGAGCGACCGACGCCAGGATCAGGAAGCCCAGCAGATATTGCTGCCATTCCTGCGTCAGTCGCAGGAAGACGGTGACCGAGTTGACCTGCGAGATGAAGATCGCGCCAAGCAGTGCACCGATGAACGACCCACGACCGCCGAAAAGGCTGGCCCCCCCGATGACGACCGCCGCGATGGACCCAAGGGTGTAGCCAAGGCCTGCGCGCGGGTCACCGATGCCCACTTGGGCAAACATTGTCACAGCGGCAAATCCGGCAAAGACCGAACACCCGACATAGGCGATCAGGCGTACCATGACCGGCCGGATGCCCGCCGTCCGCGCCGCCTCTTGCCGCGAGCCAAGACCGCGCATCGAAATGCCCAGACTGCGGCGGAACAGGAAATACTCCATGACCAGCGCCATCAGAACAGCCGCGATAAAGGTCACGGGCACGATACCGACTTTCATGTTCAAAAGATCAAGCAGACCGGGGTCGATCGGCCCCGCCGGAACCGGGCGCAGGAACAAAGATACGGCCTGAACCGACATGTAGGTGGCCAGCGTCGCCACCATCGGATGCAGCCTTAGCCCCTCGACCAGCATCCAGTTGATCAACCCGACGGCCATGGCCGTGGCCAGAACCAGCACCCAGCCCATGCCATGCAGGCCAATCCCCGCATCTTTGATCAAGAAGAAGGACGCGACGATCTGGACAAGGCCCATGGTCGGCCCAACCGCAAGGTCGATGCCACTGACCAGCATCAGGAATTGTTGACCATAAGCCACCATCGCCAATGTGGCCGACAACATCATGATGTTCGAAAGACTGCGCGGCGACAGATAAAACGGGTTCCACATGCCCGCAATCGCACCCAGCAAGATGATCGCCGTTCCGACCATCACCAAGGGCGCCACATTGCCCGCCGCCCATTTCCAAAAGGCACCAAGTTCCTTGTGGTGTTTGTCGCGCTGCTCGGTCGATTTCAGAACCGAGGCGGTGATGTTGTCTTCGGTCACCCGATCGCCCGTCAGCATCTCGACCACGCGCCCGCGCGAAAAGATGGCAACGTGGTCAGACAGGCCCGCCACCTCTTGTTGGTCGGAAGAGACGAGGATCACGGCCATGCCACTGCGGGCCGCCTCGCGGATCACCTTGTAGATTTCAGCCCGCGCCCCAACGTCGACACCCTGCGTCGGCTCATCGACCAACAGCACCTTGGGCCGCATGGCCAGAACGCTGGAGAGGACCACCTTTTGCTGGTTGCCGCCCGACAGCGACCGGATCGGCGTTTCGCCCGACGGGGTCTTGACCGCGAATTGGCGGATGGCGTCTGCAGTGCGCCGCAGTTCCGACGCTGCACTGACGAACCCCAACCGGGTATCGGCGCGCGGGCTGCGGATCGAGAAGTTTTCGCGCACCGACAGATCGGGAAAGATGCCTTCGCGGTGACGATCGCCCGGAAGATAGCTGATGGACAGCGCCGATGCGGCCTGACTGGAGTTAATCTGAATGTCCTTGCCATCCAAGGTCAGATGTCCACGGCCACGATAAATGCCTGCCAAGGCCCGCATGAATTCGCGCTGGCCGTTGGCGTCAATTCCGGCAAGGCCAAGAATTTCCCCCGCCTTGACCTCTAGCGTCACATTTGAAAAGCCGGGCCCCGAAAAATCACGGGCCGCCAGCACGGTGCGCCGCTGCCCCTCTCCCGCCTTCTCCGGGAAAGTCTGGTCCAGATTGCCACCCACGATCAGGGAAACGATCTGGTCTTCCTCCAGCTCGCGGGCATTGAACGTGCCCTGCCCTTCGCCATCGCGCAGAACGGTCAGCCGGTCGGCGATGGCCTGCACCTCGCGGATGCGGTGGGAAATGTAAACGACCGCTGCGCCCCGCGCCGTAACCGCGCGGACACGATCAAACAGTCGCTGCACATCGGCCGAGGTCAGATGTTCGGTCGGTTCGTCCAACACCAGAACCTTGGGCTCACATTCCAGCGCCTTGACGATTTCAACGATGAACCGCTGCTCGGGGTTCAGCGTTGTGATGTGATCACGCGGGTCGATGGAAACATCTTTGCTCCAGTGCTGCAAAAGCTTGCGCGCCCAGTCGTTCAGGCCCGACAACGACGGCCGGCGCGATTGCGGCAGACCGAGGTACAGGTTTTCTGCCACAGACAGATCGGGCATCAGCGCCGGTTCCTGCCGCACGATGGCAAGGCCCAGTTCGCGCGCATATTCCGGGTCCGCCGACATCACGGTGCCGTCGATGCGCACCGTGCCCTCGGTCGCTTGCAGCGCCCCCGATGCAACGCCCATCAATGTTGACTTGCCGGCCCCGTTTTCACCAACAAGACCGTGCACCTCGCCCGCGCGGACGTCGAACGTGATGTCGTGAAGCGCACGGACACCCGGAAAATGCTTGGAGACCCCCTGCATTTCCAAAAGCAGCTTGTCCTTTGCCATATCTGGCATCCCTCCCTGTCGCGGCACCCTGATCAGATTTCGCTGCAGCCCGGATGGGGACAGCGGCCAGCCTGACCGGAAGCCGTTTCCTCCTGGTGCGACCAAACACGGCCGCAAACCACCCGAAATCGCATATGTCAAATTCCCCTATAGCGAACTTATTTGTCAATAAGATATTTATTTTTCGCGAGCGGTTCCGCACCAGAATTTCAAAATATGGCCTGCACACAAAGACTTGGCCTCCAACCCTACCGCTCCTTTTGCTTGGCCTTCGGAGCGCTCGTGACTTTTCACTTGGCAGAGTCACTTTGTTTGCTTAAATCAAATATGTTCGCTATTTTCAAACTCCCTCACCAAACCACGGGCGGAAGGGGTTTTTGACGCCTGAGGAGGAGCACATGCAGGGAATCACCGGAGAAATCGCGCTCGTCACAGGCGCCGCACAGGGAAATGGCAAGGCGATTGCCCTGGGTCTTGCCGCAGCCGGGGCAAAGGTCATCGCCTGCGACATTCAGGTTTCGGCGGTCGAGGCCGTTGCCCAAGAGATCCGCGCAGCGGGTGGCCAAGCCGTGGGGATCGCGCTTGACATCACAAACCGCGCCAACTGCGCCGCCGTTGCCACGGCGGCCCGCGCGGCCTTTGACGCCCCGGTGTCTATCTTGGTGAATAACGCCGGCATCATCCGCCGCACCCTGCCCGACAGCGAAAGCTTTGAAACCGACTGGGATGCCGTGATGGCGGTCAATGCCACCGGCCAGATCAATGTCGTCATGGCCCTTCTGGATCAGATCAAGGAAACCAAGGGCCGGATCGTCAACCTTGGCTCGATCATGTCGGTTGCGGCAAATCCGGGGTTGGTTGCCTATGCCGCCTCAAAAGGTGCGGTCCTGCAGATGACTCGGGCACTGGCGCATGATCTGGCCCCCTTTGGCGTTCGCGTGAATGCCATCGCGCCGGGCGTGATCGAAACGCCGATGACCGTCGCCACCCGCGAAAACCCCGAGGCGATCGGCCGCTTTATGGCGCACACGCCGCTGCGCCGCCCGGGCAAACCCGAAGAGCTGGTGGGCCCCGTCCTGTTTCTGGCTTCGGCCGCATCAAGCTATGTGACCGGCGCCCTGTTGCCGGTCGACGGCGGCTATCTGGCCGCGTGAAGGAGGTAGAAATGAAACGAGAGGAAGTCGACGTTCTTGTCGTGGGTTCGGGCGCTGGTGGTTTGGCCAGCGCGGTCGCCGCAGCGCACCGGAACCTGAAGGTGATCGTTGCCGAGAAAGAGCCCGTTTTCGGCGGCACCACCGCGCGCTCGGGCGGCTGGATGTGGATCCCGAACAATGCCCCGGGCAAGCGGGCTGGCATTCAGGACAGCGTCGAAAAGGCACGCACCTATATGAAGCACGAAACGGGCGATCACTACGATTCTGCCCGAGTCGAAGCCTTTTTGGAGGCAGGCCCGAAAGCGGTCGAGTTCTTTGAACAAAGCACCTCGCTTCAATTCGACCTTGGCCCCACCTTTGCCGACTATCACCCGACAGCGCCGGGCGGGATGGATGCGGGCCGGTCGATCGTGGCGCGCCCCTTTGACGGGCGCGAACTTGGCCCCGAGATCAAGCGTCTGCGTCCCCCGCTGTGGGAAATCACCGTTCTGGGCATGATGATCGGATCGGGCAAGGAACTGCTGCACTTCTTCAACGTCACCCGCTCGCCGATTTCTGCCTTTTTCGTCACGGGCCTTGTGGCGAAATTCGCGCGCGACATGCTTTTCCATGGCCGCGCCATGCGTTTGATGAACGGCAACGCCCTGATTGCGCGCTTGGCCAAATCTGCCTTTGACAAGGGGGTGCCGATCTGGACGTCGTCTCCGGTTGCTCAGTTGATCCGCAATGAGTCTGGGGATGTGGTCGGCGCAATCATCAACCGCCCCGATGGTCCTGTGCAGGTGATGACCCGCAAAGGCGTGGTCTTGGCGGCGGGCGGCTTCCCCCAAGACCCGGTTCGCCGCAAGGAACTGATGCCCCATTCGCCTTCGGGCTATGAACATGTGTCCCCCGCCCCGCCCGGCAACACGGGCGACGGTCTTCGACTGGGGGAAACGGTTGGCGCCGAGGTCAACACCAAGCTGCCGCATTCGGCCGCATGGGTGCCGATTTCGCGCCCGCCACGCGGCGATGGCACGCTGGGCACCTTTCCGCATTTCGTGGACCGGTCGAAACCGGGCGTGATCGCGATCACCCGCTCGGGCAAGCGGTTCGTGAACGAGGCGCAAAGCTACCACGACTTCTGCCAAGCAATGGTCAAGCGCTGCAAGGAAGAGGGCGGGCCGGACGCTGAAAACGCCGCATGGTTCATCGCTGACCATCGGACCTTCCGCCGCTATGGTCTGGGCTATGCCAAGCCTTCGCCCGTGCCCTATAAAAAGCTGATCAAGCAGGGCTATCTGATCCAAGGCGCCACCCTCAAGGATCTGGCCCGCCAGATCGGGGCTGATGGTGATCAACTGGAAAAGACGGTCGCCGAATTCAACAAACATGCCGTCAAGGGCGAAGACCCAGAGTTCGGCAAGGGCTCGACCGCCTATAACCGGTCGCTTGGCGACCCCAAGCACAAACCGAACCCCTGCGTGGCACCAGTGGCGCGGGGTCCGTTCTACGCCGTTCGGCTTTATGTCGGCGATCTTGGCACCTTTGCGGGTCTCAAGACCAATGAATATGCACAGGTCGTCAGCGCCGAAGGCAAACCCATCCGCGGGCTTTATGCCGCTGGCAATGATGCGGCGTCGATCATGGGTGGCAACTACCCGGGCGGCGGCATCACTTTGGGGCCGGCCCTGACCTTTGGCTATATTGCGGCACGCCATATGGCCGGCGCCAACTCCTGACTGGCCGAATAAGAACAGAAAACCCCCGCCAAAGCCCTTTGGCGGGGGTTTTCTTTTGCGCATGAATGGGGCCCTGCCCCAACGATTTTCCTGTCATTCCAAAAAGAAAGATCGCCCCGGCGATAACCGGGACGATCTTTGTCAGTTTGATCTGGCGCTCAGGTGCCTTAGTTTGCGCCTGTCTCTGCGGCCTTGATCGCAGCCAGAACCTTGGGCGGGGACAGGGGAAGGTGACGCAGTCGAACACCCGTCGCAGCCGCCACCGCGTTGGCCACGGCCGGAAGCGGCGGAGTGATGCCGGTTTCGCCCACGCCCCGCACGCCATATGGATGACCGGGGTTCGGCACCTCGACGATGACCGTATCAATCATCGGGAGGTCAGAGGCGACCGGGATGCGATAATCGAGGAAAACCGTGTTCTGCAGCCGCCCATCGGCACCGTAGACATATTCCTCGTTCAACGCCCAGCCGATCCCCTGCACCGCGCCACCTTGGTACTGCCCCTCGACGTAAGAGGGGTGGATTGCACGGCCCGCATCCTGCACCACCAGATAGCGCAGGATCGTGGTCTTGCCGGTTTCCGGGTCAACCTCGACATCCACGACATGCGCCCCAAAGCTGGAGCCGACGCCATCGGCCGTAACCTCATGGTGGCCAGAGATCGGCCCGCCGGTGCCGCCCATCTTGGCGCCGATTTCGGCAATCGACAAAGGCGGGAATTTGCCCGCATTCGGACCAGCCGGATGGGCCGCCCCGTCTTTCCATTCGACCGCGTCTTCGTCGATGCCCCATTCCTTGGCGGCGCGGCGGCACATCTCGCGGATGGCCTGCCCGGTGGCCAAAACCGCCGCCTTGCCGCTGGCAAAGGTCGCACGGCTGCCGTGGGTCGGCTCGTTGACGCCAAGTGCCCCGGTTTCCACGATATTGACGCGCACCTTTTCATAGGGAACGCCCAAAGTTTCGGCCACCATCAACCCGATTGAGGCCCGGCTGCCGCCAATGTCCGGTGTGCCAACCGAAACGGTCGCGGTGCCATCCTCGCCCACCGCCATCGAAACCGAGGTTTCGCCGCCATGGTTGAACCAATAGCCCGTCGCAATGCCGCGCCCCTGATTGGGGCCCAGTGGGGCCTGCAAATTCGGGTGAGCCTTGACCGCCTCCAGCACTTCGACCAGACCGATCTTGCCAAAGGTCGGGCCATAGGCCGCACGGTCCCCTTCACGAACGGCGTTCTTGAAGCGCACCTCCAAAGGATCAAGCCCCAGTTCCGCCGCCATTTCATCGATCAGGCTTTCAATCGCAAAAGCCCCCATGGGCGCGCCCGGCGCACGATATGCGGCGGCCTTTGGACGATTGGCCAGAATGTCATATCCCACGGCCTGCAACGCCGGCAGCTTATAGGGCGCAAAGCCGCAATACAGCGCGAAATCCACCGGCGCACCGGGGAAGGCCCCGCCCTGCATCCGGAATTCGGCCTTTGCCGCCGTCAGGGTCCCATCCTTTTTCATGCCCAGCTTGATATCCATCGACGCCGAAGCCGTCGGCCCCGTCGCACGAAGCACTTCGGACCGGCTCATCACGATCTTGACCGGGCGCCCCCCCGCCTTTTTCGAAAGGGCCAAGGCCAGAGGTTCCATAAAGATCGTCGTCTTGCCACCAAAGCCGCCGCCGATCTCGGACGGGGTGACCCGCAATTGGGCGGCTTCGGTGCCCAGAACGGCCGCGCACATCCGGCGAATGTACCAATGGCCTTGGGTGCAAACCCACATCTCGCCCTTGCCATCGGCCCCCATCTGGCCCACGCAGGCATGCGGTTCGATGTACCCTTGGTGCGTTGCTTCGGTCTTGTAGGTCGCCTTGCGCACAAGGTCGGCCTCGTCAAACCCGGCATCGACATCGCCGTGCCCGAATTCGATGGTGCGCGCCACGTTGTGGCGGACC
>JALQUQ010000631.1 GCA_023263735.1 Paracoccaceae bacterium
CCATGAGGTGGACCATTTCCGTCTCCATGAAAAAGGTCGGGCGCATACAGAACAGACTTTTTCTGGAATATTTCCCTTATGTTTTGTGTATTTGGCCATCTCGCCCTGCCTCTCTCTCGAACCGTATGCTAGCTAAGATTTCTACCCTCGATACGTCCAAGCTTCAGCCACGGATCAGTCAATCCTCGGGCTTCAAAACGCCCCGTCGGGACGGCTGGGGCCGCAGCACTACTCGTCTTATCATGGAACGACCAAACGCGCCCTAGACATGGAGAGATCAGCCAAGCGGGGCAGATTGTCCTTTTTTTTTGTGATCGAAACGCGCACTTGCACGTACTACCTTCATGCAGTGGGGATCCGACGTGGAAAAGTCATCGCCGATCATCTTGTGGTTTCGCAGGGACTTCAGGCTCGCCGACCATCCAGCCCTTGCCGAGGCCCGACGTAGCAGTCGTTCGGTCATCCCCGTATTTATTTTGGATGAGGTTGCCGATCGCTATGGCGCGGCCCCGAAATGGCGGCTCTCCGAGGCGCTGACTGCCTTTGAGCGTTCTCTCCAAAAGATTGGCTCACGACTTGTTCTGCGGCGTGGAAATGCAGCTGAAACTCTGTTGGCCCTCGCGAGGGAAACGGGGGCACAGGACATCTGGTGGACACGGGCATACGATCCCGAAGCTATCGAGAGAGATACGAAAGCCAAGCAGAGGCTCAAAAGCTGTGGCTACGAGGCAAAGAGCTT
>JALQUQ010000632.1 GCA_023263735.1 Paracoccaceae bacterium
ATTGCGCTTGGCACCGTAATCAATCGCCACCACTTTGGGGCCAGTGCCCGTGCGCTTGCTATAGCCCTCAGGCCATGACCAACGCATCTCGTCCCAACGATAGGATTGCGCGCAAGTCACCTCACGGGCGAGGTCGAGTCCCTCCAGACCCTGCCATGCGCGCGCCTCCTTCAGCATCGCCTCAATGTCGAAATTACCCTCAGGATCATGCGACAAGCAGACATGTGGCGCGCCTTGTTGGCGGATCGCGCGGGTGAGGCGGCGGGTGTCAACACCGCCCATTCCGATGCGGCCCCGTGCGGACAGCCATGTGGTCAGGTTCTGTTCCATTCGCCAATTGGAGGGCTCTGTTGGATCGCATTTCACAATCATCCCTGCCGCGACTGGATCGGTGGTCTCGTCATCCTCGGCGGTGATGCCTGTGTTGCCAATATGCGGGAAGGTGAAGGTTACGACCTGCCCAGCATAGGAGGGGTCGGTCATAATCTCTTGATAGCCCGTCATCGCGGTGTTGAAGCACAGCTCGGCAACGGTCTGGCCTGTGGCGCCAAAACCCTTGCCGTAGAACACGGTTCCATCAGCCAAAACAAGACATGCAGTGGGGCGTTCAGTCATGGCGCTGCTCCGATTACGGCGATGTTGAAATTCGAGGAGTAGTACTTCTTGTCACGCAAGTTCTTCACCAGCCTCGTACGACCAAATATCCCTGTGCTTATTGTTTCCTGTATTAC
>JALQUQ010000633.1:0-289 GCA_023263735.1 Paracoccaceae bacterium
ATTAATAATCCTTCATTTAATTTTTATAAATCATTTCCACATTTGCCATCAAACTTGGATAAAAAAATCATTTCAAACATTAAAAAGACTAATATTGAAAAAATAAAATCTTTCAACTATTCCATAACAACGAATTTATTTAATATAAATGTATATAAAATTAGCCAGTCTTTAAGCGTTCAAGAAGCTAGTTGGGTTAATATTAGTTCAATTAACAAGTTGCCTTTACCAACATTATTTAAAAAAGTATTGTTTGATTAGTTATTTTCTAATTTTTTTTCTAATTTCA
>JALQUQ010000633.1:299-728 GCA_023263735.1 Paracoccaceae bacterium
TTTTGACTTGTCTTCATAGTGCCAGAAATCCCATCCGTTAAAAGAAGAGGTATTATTGACCTTAGCAGCGATTTTATGTATAGAGCCCCTCTCATTTTCATATGAAATACTACCATCAGAGTTAATAGTCGCCCGGTAGCTTTTTTTATTATTGTACAAATTTGACCCAGGTTTGAGATAGCCACTATCAATTAAAGTACCAAAAGGAATTTTTTGTACCGGCTTATCTTTTTCATTTAACTCAAGTAACTCATCTTTTAGAGATTGGATATTTTTAATTCTTCCAGTTGCTAAGTTGAAGTATGTATTATCCCTTTCAAAACCAATAAAACTTCTTCCAAGATATTTAGCTGCTGCACAAAAACTGCCGGTTCCTGCAAAAGGCTCCAAGAGTAAATCTCCTTTAACTGAGGTCTGGAGAATTATTTT
>JALQUQ010000634.1 GCA_023263735.1 Paracoccaceae bacterium
GATGCCGAGCTTCTACAAGACGAGCGGCTACATCCGTCCGGGCGACGCCTTCACCGGTAAAGCTGGTAGCGAGCCCTTGCCGCCGCTTCTGACCGCGCAAGAGATCGAAGACATCGTAGCTTACCTTCTGACACTCACAGAATAGTGGCCCTGGGCCTTACGAGGAGAACCAATGAAATTCACGCGTAGAGATACGATTCTCATTGCGGCGGGTGCGACGGCGACAGCCATGCTCCCGATGCGCGCCTTCGCCGCCGGCGAAGATGAGATTGCAGCCTTCACCGGCGGTGCTGCGATCACAGACAGCGGCGTCACTCTGACCGCCCCGGAAATCGCCGAGAACGGCAACACTGTTCCGGTCGAATTGAACGCCCCCGGCGCCGTTTCGATCATGGTGCTTGCGCTCGGCAACCCGAACCCCGGCGTCTGCACGTTCAACTTCGGCCCGCTCGCCGGTGCCCAGTACGGCTCGACCCGTATCCGTCTGTCGAAGACGCAGACTGTTACCGCCATTGCAAAGATGGCCGACGGCTCGTTCGCGCAGGCCTCGAGCGAGGTCAAGGTCACCATCGGCGGCTGCGGCGGCTGAGTCAGGAGTAAAGACAAATGGCAGAAAACGTAACACCCCGCGTTCGTGTCCCTAGCTCTGCAGCAGCAGGCGAAGTGATCACCATCAAAACGCTCATCAGCCACGTCATGGAATCGGGCCAGCGCAAGAACAGCGACG
>JALQUQ010000635.1 GCA_023263735.1 Paracoccaceae bacterium
AAAATGCTGTGGCCGACTTGCAGAGGGAAAACCTTGAGCAAGTCAAACACCACAACCGATGAATCCCAACACAAATGCAACATCCCCATCACACCCGGCAAGTTTGCACAACAAACAACACTCTCACACCTTCAATTATGCTCAACAATAAACACGCTCATTGTTGACCAGAAACAGCGCCCCTCGCCAAACCATTAGAATGTGCCACGTGTGAGGAATCAGTTAGCACGTGCCACACACAGCTCGCCCCACCAAACCATGCAGAATGCCAAGCACGGTGTGTGCGTGCGCGTGTGCTACAAACGTGCTTGGACTGTGTTTGGACAATTTTGAATCAAATTCACAACGATTTAAGCACAGTAAATGCACGAAACATGCGTCCCACATATCCCCATCTCAACTCATCACTGGTGCACTTCTGCTGCATGCCTGACAAGACACAAGCAACCACGCGAATTTGACCAAAACCTGCCAGAAATCAACAATCGCATGCTTGATTACATTCGTACACAATTCAAATTTGACTGGCAATCACACACTGGTCAACGTGTTGGGTGTCACAGCTCTACGGCCGCGAACGCAAACCCCAGCTCTCCGGCCGATTGTGTTTGCGAGTGGCCCATTATCTTCGGTGGATTTCAGCGCTCGGGTTTTCTGGCCGCCGACGGGCCGGAGCGGATCGTGCTCAACTACGACTTTGACGATCCGTCCTATATCGGTCC
>JALQUQ010000636.1:0-231 GCA_023263735.1 Paracoccaceae bacterium
CATTCGCGGTGGCGTCTACGGTGGCAAAGCCCTGGATGTCGACGGCGTCAAGGCCCTGGCAAGTGTTCCTTCCAAGGAAGTGTTGCTGGCCCAGCTGTGTGGCTTGCTCATGTCCCCCATCTCCCGTACCGCTGTGGTGCTGGGTGCTCTGGCGGCCAAGAAAGAAGGCGAAACCGCTGCCGCTTGATCAGTGTGCAGCTTCGTTTAAACCAATTGTTAGGAAATCAAAAT
>JALQUQ010000636.1:257-717 GCA_023263735.1 Paracoccaceae bacterium
GCTGCTATGGCCGCGCCCGCTGCTGGCGGCGGCGCTGCTGGCGGTGCTGCCGCTGAAGAGAAGACTGACTTCAACCTGGTTCTGGCCGAAGCCGGTGCCAACAAGGTTGGCGTCATCAAGGCCGTGCGCGAAATCACCGGTCTGGGCCTGAAAGAAGCCAAAGACCTGGTCGACGGCGCTCCCAAGGTCGTCAAAGAAGGCATGCCCAAGGCCGACGCCGAAGCAGCCAAGAAAAAGCTGGAAGAAGCTGGCGCCAAGGCCGAACTCAAGTAATTCGGCTTTTGTCCAAGGCTGGAGTGTCCGCAAGGGCCTCCAGCCTTTGGTGCTTTCAAGAACGCACCGAAAAGCAGCCTGTCAAGACCGCTTTTCAGTGTCTTCTGATCCGACTGCAGAAGACCCTTGGTTCGGGTGATGTGCAACGCATCGCCGTCCGCCAATGCTGGTAGTGGCCAGCCGCCAA
>JALQUQ010000637.1 GCA_023263735.1 Paracoccaceae bacterium
GATTGAAGCTCAACCGAAAATATCTGCTGACCATCAGGTTCAGTGACTCCGATAAACAGACTCAGCGGTTGCTTGAGTCGTCTCTTATTGAGTGCGTGGCCAATTAAGTTCTCACGCAAGCGCTCCATATCCTTGTCGTTCCATACTTGTATCAAAGAGAGGTGCCCTTCAGGGTGTTGCATATACAAAGAGAGAGAAAGGTAGCGAGTGTAGAAGGTAACGAGAGCTTCAGGTATCTCTGTCTCTAGTGCCTCACTTAACCGATCAAACATATCGTTTTGCGTTGCTCGAAGAGTGGGGCGCCAGGCAGCCATCTCATTCTCGGTATATGGCTGAATCAAACAGGGGCTAAGCCAGTCGGATTCAACAAGCGTCGTTGGCCAGCCAATAGCAGTTTGGATATCTTCATACTCACGAACGAGTCGATCTAATTGTTGTGCAACGCTGGTCATATCACTTCCTCTAAGAAGTTGAATATTAACATGGCGAGGAGGGGAGATCTGATCGCTTTTTAACCACTTTGGTTGTTTGTTCGCCACACTTTTAAAAAAAGCGTCTTAAAAACGTAAAAAAGTTCGTTAAGGGTTTGACACGGATCGAAAAGCCATTAAAATTCGCACCCTGTTCTGAGACGTTGTCACGGATCAAAACGGAGCGGTAGTTCAGTTGGTTAGAATACCTGCCTGTCACGCAGGGGGTCGCGGGTTCG
>JALQUQ010000638.1 GCA_023263735.1 Paracoccaceae bacterium
CAGACACTGTAGAAGTGGCGCGATGCGATGTTGTCGCAACCGGCCGGGGCCAAATCGTGGACTCCTGCCGCACGTTTCGAAGCCCTGCTGGCAGGGGCCGCCATGGACGAACAGGAACGAAATGCCTGGTGCCGCGCCCACGGCGTGTACCCGCAGCAGCTCGTGGAGTGGCGCCAGTCGGCCACCGAGGCCCTGGGGGCAGAGCAGACCGAGCGCAGCAGCCCGGCACGAGCCAAAGCCGATCGGCGCCGCATCAAGGAACTCGAGCGCGACCTGCGCCGCAAAGACAAGGCGCTGGCAGAGACCGCGGCATTGCTGGTGCTTTCAAAAAAGCTAGAGGCGATCTTCCCCAGGGACGAGGACGAATGATCGGACTGGAAGATCGCCGCCACCTGACAGAGATGATCCAAGCGGCCCACGGCAACGGTGCGAGCCTGCACAAGGCCTGCAAGGCTGCCGGCATCACGGTGCGCACGTTGCAGCGCTGGACGGCCGAGGATGGCCTGCGCATCGGCGACCGACGGCCCGAGGCCGAGCGGCCGACGCCTGCACATGCGCTGACCGAAGCGGAGCGCGCCCGCATCCTGGCGGTGGCCAACGAGCCGCGTTTCGCCGACCAGCCGCCGGCGCGCATCGTGCCGGCATTGGCCGACGAAGGCGTCAAGACGCCGACATTCTTGCTGGATGAGACTCGAACACGC
>JALQUQ010000639.1 GCA_023263735.1 Paracoccaceae bacterium
GCGCCGAGGAGTATTTGCAGAAAGGCGAAATGCATGAGCCCCGTGCCCATGCGGAAGAGCTTGTCTTCGCGCGAGCGGCGGGCTTGCAGGAGGGCGCGTTCGTCGCGGCCCAAGAGGTAGACATACCACGCGATGAAGCCGAGGATCACGAAGGCGAGGCCCAAATGGGTGGCGAGGCGGTAGGAGGCCACGTCAAGGCGGTCACCGGAGAGGCCGGAGGAGACCATCCACCAGCCGATCGCCCCTTGCAGGCCACCGAGCACGCCGATGCCGAAGAGGCGGCCAGCCCAACCCGAGGGTATCTGGCGGGTGACGAGGAAGCCTAGGAAACCCAAGCCCCAGACGAGGCCGATGGTGCGGCCCAACTGGCGATGCCCCCATTCCCACCAGTAGATGAACTGGAACTCGGAAAGGCTCATGCCCTTGTTCTGGAGCTGGTATTCCGGGATCGCCTTGTACTTCTCGAACTCGACCATCCACGCAGCCTCGTTCATCGGCGGCAGCGCGCCAGTCACGGGTTTCCATTCGGTGATCGAAAGCCCGGAATCGGTGAGGCGCGTCAGCCCGCCCACGGCGATCATCGCCATGACCATGACGAAAAGCAGCATGAGCCAGAAGCGGAGCGCGCCGCGCGCGCCTTTGCGGCGGCCCGCGTCGATCACCCCGCCTTGGGGAGCCGTGGGGGCAGTGCCTGC
>JALQUQ010000640.1 GCA_023263735.1 Paracoccaceae bacterium
CGCCCACGCAGGTGCCCGAGAGTTGCGGTTTGCCCGCTTCGCTCATCACCGAATAGAACCCGCCGATGCTTTGCCCGATGGAGTCATAGGCCGCGCGATCCCGCCATTCGCCGCCATCGCCAAACCCGCTGGCCGAAGAATAGATCAGGCGCGGGTTGATCGCGTGGCAAACCTCGGGGCCCAGACCCAATTGGGCGGTCTTACCGGGGCGGCTGTTTTCGATGAACACATCGAACTGCGGCAGCATCGACTTGATCAGCTCGACCCCGCGCTTGTCTTTCAGGTTGACGGCAATCGACCGTTTGCCAGCATTGTACTGAACAAAATAATGGCTCGCGGTGCCAACGCCCCGGCGAAACGCATCGCCAGAGGGCGCCTCGACCTTGACGACATCCGCGCCAAGCGCAGCCAGCAAAGAGCCCGCATAGGGGCCAGAAATATAGGCGCCAAGTTCAAGAACCCGGATGCCTTTCAGGGGGGTGGCGGTTTGCATGAATGTCCCGTCATCTTTCAAAGCGTTCAGGCCAGTCTAGTCGGGCCGAGGCGACCGCTCTATACGATCTGTCCATTGGTCACCCTGTGGCAATTAGAGGGAAAGGCTTTGGGTCGCGCCTTTGCCCCCGAAAAATCTGGCATGTCGGCGTGGGCCAATCCCGGGGGGTACCACGCGGGGCCGTCGGACGATTGCC
>JALQUQ010000063.1 GCA_023263735.1 Paracoccaceae bacterium
GTCTCGCCTGACGACAGCTTGCTCTCGCGCATCACCCGCGCAGGTGTGCGCTCCACGCTGCAGCGCTGCAAACAATTGCTGCAAATCGGGGCAGACTGGCAGCCCACAGGGGTGCTGGAACATCGGGTCGAAGGCAAACGCGCCCTGCCCGAAGGCGAGGCCAGATCCGCCAGATAAAGCCCGATCATCTCCGGCGCGGGCGGCAGGGGCTCTGCCCCCTTCCTCCGACACCAGCGCGCAAAATGCGCCCAGTCCTTGGCATAGGCTTTCAGCGTGTTGTCAGACGCTGCAGCGCGCGCATAGTCGCGCGCGGTTTCGACCAGCCGGTCAAGCGTGCCAGAGCCAGCGACAGAGGGGGGGAGGGTGATCCCTTTGCTCTGATCGTGTTCGAGACTTGCGCGCGACTTATCCTCTTTATCCATACGTCTCCTCCGGATCGCCGTCAGGACATGATCAATCCGCCATCGACGTTTACGGTTTGGCCGGTGATGTAGGCCGCATCCGCCGAAGCGAGAAAGGCAACCAAGGCGCCCACCTCGGCCGGTGTGCCTGCACGCCCCATCGGAATGCCCTCGACCCATTCGGCCATCAATTCTCCGGGGCCGTAGGTGCCCAGCATCTGGCCCCAGACCCGGTCGTTATAGTCCCACATATCGGTGTGAATGATCCCGGGGCAGATCGCGTTCACGGTTATTCCCTCGCGGGCCAGTTCCTTGGCCAGACTTTGCGTCAGCCCCACCACACCAAACTTCGACGCTGCATAGTGAGGTGTATAGATAAAGCCTTGCCGCGCTTGCCCCGAGGCGGTGTTCACAAGTCGCCCCTTGATCCCCGAGGCCCGGAAACGGCGGATGGCCTCTTGGCAGCAGAGAAAAACGCCCTTGGTGTTGACGTCCAAGTTAAAGTCCCATTCTCGCTCGGTCAGATCTTCGACCTTGGCGATTGTGATGACGCCCGCATTTTGGACCGAAACCGACAGGGGCCCCAGTGTGGATTCGATTTCGCCATATGTGGCTTTGATGGCGGCGGCATCGGTCACATCCAGCACATAGCCACTGACCTTTGCCCCGGTCGCTTCGGCGATCATGCGCGCGGCGTCGGGCGTGTCTTTGTCGATGGCAGCGATGGCAACATTGGCCCCCTCTTGGGCGAACCGCGTCGCGATGCCCCGGCCGATGCCCTTGTTGCCCCCCGTTACCATCACCGTTTGGCCTACAAATCGCTGCATCTTCTCTCCCTCTGGCGCTGTTTGGATGTCAGGCCGCCAATCTGGCCGCCGTGAATTTGTCTGTGACGAGGATGTCGATAAGTCCCATTTTCAGGGCCCCGGCGATGGCCTCGGTCTTTGAGGCACCGCCCGCCAGAGCCATAACCCGATCGGCCTTTTTCAGGGCTTCGAGGGAAATTCCGATGACACGTTCGTTCAAGGGGGTAATCACCGGCCGACCGTCCTTGTCGTAAAAGCGGAACGAAATCTCGCCAATCGCCCCAGCCTCATGAAGCAGCGCCATTTCTTGTTTGGAAAAGACGTTGCCCGAACGGGCAAGAAGTTCTGATGGCTCCACCGCCCCGATCCCCACCACGGCAAGGCTAAGGCGATCAAAAAGGTCCATCGTTCCCCGGACGACCGGGTCCGCCAACATCACCAACTTTGCCTCGCGCGAGGAGGTGATCCCCTGCACCAGCAACAGGCGTGCATCTGCCCCGGTCAGCCGCGCAAAGCGCGAAATGAGTTCGGTCGCATGGGTCTGCACGGCGGAATCCCCCATGCCCCCCAAGATCTGAACGATGTGTTTGGCTTTGACGCCGCGAAATGGGTGAATGTTATCCACCATTTTCAGAATGGTCTGGCTCCAACTGGAAACGCCGATGATCTCTTCGGGTTGAAGTGTCGCCTCCAGAAAATGCGCCGCGGCTTCGCCAATCCGCGCCATGATCGCGCCATCGCGATCTTCGGAACAGTCGACCACAATGGCTTCGGTCAGGCTGTACCGTTGCCGAAGCGCCGTTTCCAGTTCGGCATAGGTTCCCGGCGGCGGGATGACGGTGGTGCGCACAATGGCTTCTTGTTCGGCCCGCTTCAGCATTCGGGAAACGGTCGCCTGTGACATCCGCAGTTGCCGCGCGATCTCGGCCTGACGTTTCCCCTCCGAATGGTACATCTGGGCAATCCGTGCAATCAGACGCAGCTCGTTGACCCTGGACATCTCGCTCCCCTCAATGAATTTTTATTCATCGTTAGTTGAAAGCGGATGATAGGTCGAGCGGGCAATGGCGTCTTTCCAGATCAGCAAACGGGCGGCGGCATCGGATGCCTGAGGCTCCAAGAGGTGCCCCCCCCGGGGAAGGGCTGCAACCTCGTCAAGCCCGGACCACAGACCAAGGGCCAATCCCGCCAGATAGGCCGCGCCAAGGGCCGAGGCTTCGGGCGCGTCGCACTGAATGATCGGATGGTTCAGCGTATCTGCAACGCATTGCATCAAAAAGGTATTCTTGCTTGGGCCACCGTCTGCGTACAGCCTTCCAAGCGGCGTGGGCGACTGGCTGGACATGGCTGCAAAAACGTCATGCGCCTGAAATGCCATCGAATCCGTCACAGCGCGCGCCATCTGTGCGCGGTTCGTGTTGAACGTGATGCCGCAAAACAGGGCTCTTGCATCCGCATGCCAATGCGGCGCACCCAAACCGACGAACGCGGGCACAAATCCCGGACCATCTGGCGCGGCTGTCGCAGCCAGATCGGTCAAGGCCTGAACATCCGAAAGCCCCAGCAAATCAACCATCCATGGCAAAGCGGCTGCGGAAACAAGGATGTTCCCTTCGAACGCATAGGTGGCCTGACCGTTGAGGGACCACGCGATTGTGGTCGTGATTCCATGTTTCGGCGCAATGAATTCGGGCAATGTGGTCATGATCGATGACCCGGTTCCGAATGTCACCTTGCCATCGCCCGGCTGAAATGCGCCATGGCCGAAAAGGGCGGCATGGCTATCGCCAATCGCCGCACAGACCGGTATCCCGTCGGCCAGATTTGATAATCCGCGCGTGACACCGAAAATCGATGCGCTGTCCTTGACCGTTGGAAGGCTGCTCTTTGGCACGCCGAAAAGGCTGCAAAGCTCGTCGCTCCACTCCATGCGTTTCAGGTCAAAAAGCTGGCTGCGGGCCGCATTTGACGCATCGCAAGCATGGACCTCCCCGCCCGTCAGGCAATGGATCAGCCAACTGTCGATTGTGCCCAGACGCACCTTGGCAGTGCTTGGCACGCGGTCGATCAGCCAGCGCATCTTTGGGCCGGGAAACATCGGATCGATCGGAAGCCCCGTCAGTTCTTCGACTCGGGCCGCATGACCTTGGGCGGTCAGGGTGGCGCAGACTTCCGTTGTGCGGCGGCACTGCCAACTGACCACCGGGCCCAACGGTTTGCCCGTATCGGCATCCCATGCGGTGACGGATTCTCTTTGATTGGAAATCGCAATGCCAAGAACCGTAATCCCCGGGGCGTCGCGCAGGCAGTTCGAAATCGCCTCCTGCACCGACTCCCAAATCCGGAGAGGGTCTTGCTCGACCCAACCCGGATGGGGATGGTGGATGCCAACCGGTGCCGCCCCCCGCGCAAGGATTTCGCCTCCTTCCGAGACGAGGACCGCCTTGGAATTGGTTGTGCCCTGATCAATCGCGAGAATGGCGCGCATTTCAACTGCTCCAGAAGAAGGGGGAAGCGGGGCGTGACAAAGGGAGGATCATCGCGCCCCGATCATCCAAACGCGGATCAACCGCGCCCAGATTTTCTTGCGATCAAGGCTTTGGCGGCCTCGGCCACCGCTGCCGGCGACATGCCGAATTCATCCAGAAGGAATTCGGCAGACCCGGTTGGCGCAAAGATGCCCGGAACGCCCAGAATTTTCATGGGCGCGGGGGCCTCGGCAACGACGACCTCGGCAATCGCGGACCCAAGGCCCCCATAGGTCGAGTGTTCCTCGGCCGTCAGGATTGCGCCCGTGTCTTTCACAGCCGCAACGACGGCCTCGACGTCAATGGGTCTGACCGTGGCCATGTTCAAAACACGGGCCTCAATCCCCTCGCCGGCCAGAATTTCGGCCGCCTTGACCATTCTGTGCGTCAGCGTCCCGTTTGCAATCAGGGTAACGGCATCCCCATCGCGAAGCAGATCGGCCTTGCCCGGTTGAAAGACATGGTCCTTGGGCAACAGATCCGGCACACCCACGCGCGACAGACGCAAAAAGACGGGCCCGTCAAAGGTCGCGGCCCATTCGACAGCGGCGGCCGTTTCGATGGAATCGCAGGGCGCGATTACCGGAAGGTTCGGCAAAACCCGGGTCCAGGCAAAATCTTCGATCGAATGATGCGTTGGCCCAAGTTCACCATAGGCCATGCCGGACGAGATCCCGACAAGTTTCACATTGGCATTCGAATAGGCAATGTCGGCCTTGACCTGTTCCAGTGAGCGGCCGGTCAAAAAGCAGGCTGCGGCGCAGACAAAGGGCAAGAGGCCGCCATTGGCCAGACCAGCCCCAACGCCAACCATATTCTGTTCGGCGATGCCGACGTTGATCAGGCGATCGGGAAACTGAGATTTGAAGCCACCCAGCTTTGATGATCCGACCGAGTCGTTGCAGACCGCAACCACGCGCCCGTTTTCAGCGCCAAGTCGTTCCAGCGTCGCGGCAAAGGCGTCTCGGCAGTCATGCAGTTTCGGCGCGTTGGAAATGGCGTTCATGACTGTGCCTCCGAAAGTTCCGCGATGGCGATCTTGTATTGTTCAGCGTTTGGCACACGATGATGCCAGTCGGCGCGGTCTTGCATGAACGAAATGCCATGGCCCTTGTTGGTATGGGCCACGATGCAATGGGGCCGGTCGCCACGTTTTTCCAAAGCCGGAACGATTTCTGCCATGGCATTGCCGTTGATCTCGGTCACGTCCCACCCAAAGGAGGTGAGCTTTGACGAAAACGGCGCCAGATCGTTGGTTTCCTTTAGCGACGCGCCCTGCTGGAAACGGTTGTGATCAATGATCAGGGTCAGATTGTTCAATCCGAATTGGGCCGCAGAACTGATTGCCTCCCAGTTTGACCCTTCTTGCATCTCACCATCGCCGGTCAGGACATAGGTGTGGTAATCGGCGGACAGGATCTTGGCTGCCTTGGCCATGCCAACCGCAACCGGAAGCCCGTGACCCAAGGGGCCGGTGTTTGTTTCCACGCCCGGAACCTTGTTGCAATTCGGGTGGCCATTCAGGCGCGAATGCGGCTTCAGGAACGTGCTGATCTCCTCTTCAGGAAGAAACCCGCGCTTGGCCAAAGTGATGTAAAGCGCAAGCGCCACATGCCCCTTTGAAAGCACGAACCGGTCGCGATCCGGGTGTTTGGGTTGATCGGGCCATATGCGCAGAACGCGGAAATAGAGCGCGGTCAAGATATCGATTGCCGACATCTCTCCCCCAATATGGCCAGCGCCAGCCTCATAAACGGCCTGCACGTCGCGGAGACGGATCTGCCGTGCGATGCGCTCGAGATCGTTCGGCTGCATGGTTCCTCGCATGAATATTTATACAGTTACTAATATACTTGCCGATCCAGTCAATCTGTCAAGCTGGAAATGCAATAACAGAGCGCAGGGCTGAATGAAATTGATGATTGACACAGCGCAAGAGCCTGCGTTACGAATTAATTACCCTAACTGAATATTTATTCATATAATATCTTTAGGGCGCGGCAACGAGGGAGGACTCCATGCTGACGCAATCGAACCGTCAGATCGAAACGCCTGGCGGCAATATCCTGGCCTCGGCCAAGGGTGCAACCGGGCCTTTGATCGGGCTGATCGCTCTTTGCCTGTTCCTCACTTTGTGGACCGATACGTTCTTTTCTCTGCGGAACTTTCTGAACATCCTCGATCAGATCACCGTCCTTGGGATCATGGCCGTCGGAATGACCTTGGTTATCTTGATTGGTGGGATCGACCTTTCGGTTGGGTCCGTCATGGCCCTGACCATGATGGTGATGGGGTATCTGAATGTTGAGGCCGGTTTGTCCATGGGCCTTGCAATTCCACTTGCCCTTTCGACAGCCGCGCTGAGCGGGCTGATCTGTGGGATCATGATCACCCGGTTCAACGTTCCAGCCTTTATCGCGACATTGGCAATGATGTCGATCACACGCGGCCTTGCAAGCATGATCACCAACGGCCAGCAAATCATCGGATTCCCCGCATGGTTCAACCTGTCCGCGATCGTCCGATACGGTGGCTTTCTGACGCTGACCGTCGCCTTGATGTTGGCCGTTTTCGTCATCGGGCTCTTGTATCAGCGCTACCGGTATGGCGGACGTGCGCTTTATGCAATCGGCGGCAACCCAGAGGTCGCACGTCTGGCTGGCATCAACGTGCCCTTCGTGACCGTGATGGTTTATACGGTTTGCAGTGTTCTGGCGGGGTTGTCCGGCATCGTTCTGGGGGCCCGGCTTGACTCGGTCCAGCCTTCTTCGGGCGTCGGCTATGAACTTGATGCCATTGCCGCCGTCGTCATTGGCGGAACGTCCTTGTCGGGCGGAACCGGCGGGATCGGAGGAACCGTTGTCGGGGTGCTGATCATCGGCGTTCTGCGCAACGGTCTGAATTTGCTCAGCGTTTCGCCCTTTATGCAGCAGGTGATCATTGGCCTGGTGATTGTTTTGGCGGTCACCGCGGAAACGTTCCGCAAAAAGCGCTGACAGACTTCTCCAGGTGTCGGTTGCGCATCTGGTTTGCAAGACGACGGACGAAATCGTCCGTCGAACAGGGAGGGGCAGTCCATATGCATGATGCGAGGTCGCCCCATTTCATGTCGGAGGAGACATACATGAAACTCAAGAACGTGATGATGGCCGCCACTGCATGCGTGGCTCTGTTCTCGCCGCTTGGAGCGTCCGCAGAAGGCGTCACCAAGATCGGTCTCGCCGTTCCGAACCTGCAGGCAGACTTCTTCAACCAGATCAAGATCGGCGTCGAAAAATATGCCGGTGAAAAGGGCATCGAGGTGATCGTCGTCGACGCCAAGAACGACACGGCAACCCAAGTCAGCCAAGTTCAGGATCTCATGACCCAGGGCATCAATGCCTTTATCTACATTCCGGCCGGGGCAGCCGCCGCCGCAGTTCCGACCCGTCTGGCCCGTGAAGCGGGCATTCCGGTGATCAACGTCGACCGCGTTCCGGATGGCGCCCCCGGCGACACCTTTATCGGTGGTGAAGGTGTGAACTCTTCTTATCAGGTCTGCAGCGAGATCATCAAACGGGCGGGCGGCGCTGGCAAGATGGTCATCATTCACGGCCAAAAAGGCACCACCCCTGAAATCGATCGCACCGAAGGCTGCATGAAAGCCATTGGCGAAAATTCCGGCGTGGAACTGGTCGATGAACAGTGGACGGAGCGCTGGTCGGCAGACGAAGGCTTTGCCATCACCCAAAACATGCTGACCGCTCATCCCGACATCACCATGATCTTTGGTCAGGCCGATGGCATTGCCATGGGTGCAGCCAAGGCGGTCGATGTGGCCAATCTGTCGGACAAAGTTATCATCGGCGGGTATGATGGCGACGGCTCGGCCCTGGAATATCTGGCCACCTGCAAGGGCCCGTTCGTCGTGACCGCAACGCAAAGCACGCGCCGCATGGGCCGTCTGGCAGTCGACTCCGCCTTGGCCGTGGCTGCCGGCGAAAAGGTCGAAGAGCGTCAGGTTTCCGAAGCGGTTCTGACCACCTGTGACAACGCAGCCCAGTTCGTGGCGGATCACCCGTAATCAGCGAAAGGCATCAGTGCCATGACCCAGCCGTCACCGATCTTGTCGCTTCGCCGGATTCGAAAATCTTATGGTTCCGTCGAAGTTCTTCATGGGGTCGACCTGGACATTTTTCCAGGAGAGGTCGTGGCGCTTTTGGGCGAGAACGGGGCCGGGAAATCAACGGTTTCAAACGTGATTTC
The DNA here is from genome assembly GCA_023263735.1 of Paracoccaceae bacterium. Classification (GTDB taxonomy): domain Bacteria; phylum Pseudomonadota; class Alphaproteobacteria; order Rhodobacterales; family Rhodobacteraceae; genus Pseudotabrizicola. Next base: position 7,981 of record JALQUQ010000063.1, read on the forward strand.
CGGAACCGTTCCGCCATCTTCCGGTGAAATGACATGGCTCGGGGCGCCTTACGCCCCGGCCAACCCACGCGAGGCGATAGATGCCGGTGTCGGCATGATCCATCAGGAGTTGAAACTCCTTCCGCAACTCAGCATCGCGGAAAACGTCTTTGTCGGCCGCTATTTGATGAAAGGCGGCCGGATCGACCGCAAGACGATGGAAGTGCGCGCGCAATCCGGGCTCCAGCGACTGGGACTTGAAATCCCGCCCTCCCGCAAGGTTGAGGGTCTGTCCACCGCCAATCAGCAACTTATCGAAATCGCAAAAGCGCTGACATTGAACGCGCGGTTGTTGATCCTTGACGAGCCGACGGCCGCGCTTGGTGGGGAAGAAACGCAACTTCTTTTCCGTCAGATTGAGCGACTGAAGACCGAGGGCGTCGGCATCATCTATATCTCTCATCGACTGGAAGAAATTCGCCAGATCGCCGACCGGGTCGTCGTCATGCGCGATGGATCGAAAGTGCAGGAATTCGACCGTGGCGACGTTCCCGTGCGGACAATCGTCGAAGCTATGGTCGGCCGGTCTTTGGAGCGGATGTTTCCCGCCATCCCCGCGCCCTCCGAGGAAACGATGCTGGAAGTCACGGGCTTGACCTCGCCCGAAGACCGTTTTCGCAACGTTACCTTCTCTGTTAAAAAGGGCGAGGTGTTTGGCATCGCGGGGCTCATGGGGGCCGGGAGGACAGAATTGGTCCGTGCCATCACGGGTGCCGATCCAATCGCCAAAGGCACCGTGAAAATCGAGGGCCGCGACATAACCCCCCGCTCCCCGCGAGAGGCGATCCGGAACGGGATGGTTCTTGTGCCCGAAGACCGAAAGCTTCAAGGCGTCGTCTTGCAGCATTCGATTGCCGAAAACATCGGATATGCAAATCTGGATGAGCTGACCAAATCTGGGTGGATCACGTCGCGCAAGCTTCACGGCTTTGCCAACGCATTCATCAAACAATTTGGCGTCAAAGGCATGGGCTCGCAGAATGCGGGGGAACTTTCGGGCGGCAACCAACAAAAGGTGGTGCTGGCGAAATGGCTGGCACGCAAGCCGCGCGTCGTGGTTCTGGATGAGCCAACCCGCGGTATCGATGTGGGCGCCCGTTCCTCAATCTACGAACTTGTCATGGAATTGGCACGCAGTGGCGTCGCCGTTATCGTGGTGAGTTCGGACCTCGAAGAGGTCTTGGGCGTCTCCAATCGGATCATGGTGATGGCGCAAGGCAATCAATCTGGCATTCTCGATCGGAAGAACGCCAATGATGTGTCCATCATGGAACTGGCCACACGCTGAACAAGGAAAACGACGATGGATAACATCACTCTCAACGCGCCAAAAATGTTCGATCTGACCGGCGAAGTTGCATTGGTCACCGGAGCAGGCAGCGGCATTGGCCAACGGATCGCCATGGGTCTGGCCCAATGCGGCGCCGATGTCGCTCTGCTTGATCGCCGCACCGACGATGGTTTGGCCCAGACCGCAGATTTCATAGCCCGGGTGGGCCGCAAGAGCATTCAGATTTCGGCCGATGTCACCTCGGGTGACGCATTGAACGAAGCCGTCGCGCGCACAGAGGCCGACCTTGGCCCCCTGTCTTTGGCGTTGAATGCCGCCGGTATCGCCAATGCCAATCCCGCCGAAGACATGGCAGAAAGCCAATTCCAGACGATGATGGACATCAACCTGAAAGGGGTCTTCCTGTCCTGTCAGGCCGAAGCCCGTGCGATGCTGAAGAATGGCCGTGGATCCATCGTCAATATCGCCTCGATGTCGGGCGTCATCGTCAATCGGGGCCTGATGCAATGCCACTATAACGCATCCAAGGCGGGCGTCATCCATATGTCAAAATCCATGGCCATGGAATGGGTGGGCCGCGGCATTCGCGTCAACACGATCAGCCCCGGCTACACGGCAACGCCCATGAACACGCGCCCCGAAATGGTGCATCAGACCAAACTGTTCGAAGAGCAGACCCCGATGCAGCGGATGGCAACCGTAGATGAAATGGTCGGACCCGCCGTCTTTCTCCTCTCCAACGCAGCAAGCTTCGTAACCGGCGTCGACCTGCTGGTCGATGGCGGATTCTGCTGCTGGTGACACCCGGTAATCCTCCCCGTTCAATTCGTTCCTCTGCGGTTTTTGCGCGGTCTTGATCCTGCGGGCCTACTATCCCGCTGATTTTGCACGGGGAATCCGTCGGTTTGTTGACCTATTGTTGACCTGGGATTTCGAACGCAAAAAGCCGCCCCGGAGGGCGGCATGTAAGCACTTGATAACGCGTGCAATTCTGGTTGCGGGGGCAGGATTTGGACACTGTTTTTCCAGACACCGTAGCTACTGACTTGAAACTCCCGACGAGCTTTGGAATAGAGCAGGCGAGCGGTTCCCTCCATCCTATTCCCCGCAACTCAGCTTTCAGAACCCAGTCTCCCTAATAATGGTGCCTGCCACTAGGCGCCAGATGCGCCCCGCATAGCTTTCTGCACGTCCGTCCAAGCGCAAGTGGGCGTGCTCCATCCGGGTTGCCATAATCGGCGTCACCGACGTCAAGTGTACACGATAGACCGGCGTTACAGGGACCAGACGCCCGTCCCGATCGGTTCGTGAAGCTACTGGTCCACCGTGTACAGACGAAAGGAGTGGATAAGGAAGGTCGTCGAGGCTGAAGGCATCAATGCCGTCGACACGCACCTCAACCGGCCTCAGGCCGTCACTGGAAAAATGCAGCCGGCCGGTACTGCCGATTTCGATGCGCGCAATATCGCTTTCCGAAACGAACCCATCAACCGTTATTTCTGACAGATCAGCCAGGACGAAAATGGGTTCACCGCGACCGACCCAATCCGCAGCAACCAAACTGTCCGCGCGTTCGACGACCATGGCATCGAAGGGAGCGCGGATATCGAGCAGATCAATCTCCGCTTCGACACTGCGCAACTGTTCTGCGCGACTGGCTCGTTCGCTAATCAGGACACTGACCCGTTCTGTCAGCGTATCGCTTCGCCCGGACATGCCGATCATACGATCCAGATTCTCGAGCTCCAACCGAAGACGATCGGCTTCGTATACCAGTTGCGGCGACGAAAGCAGGGCAATCCGCACGCCGCCTCTGACCTCCTCACCCTGCTCCGC
>JALQUQ010000641.1:0-264 GCA_023263735.1 Paracoccaceae bacterium
CCCGGCCCTCGCCGGCCAGGACCAGAGCGCCGATGGCCTCATTGCCGTCGAGGAACTCCACCAGCGCCTTGAAATCCTCCCGCATCTCCCAGGAGAGAGCGTTCAGGGCTTCCGGACGGTTCAGGGTGAAGGTCGCAACCCGGCCAGCGATTTCCAGCTTGGTGCAAGTGAGTTTGGGAGCAACGGACATGAATCAGGCCTCCGTCTCGTTTTTTGGCGCAAACCGCGTGTAGCGAATATCTGCGGTGATGCCGTGCGCCAGCA
>JALQUQ010000641.1:274-684 GCA_023263735.1 Paracoccaceae bacterium
GATCACCGGCGCGATGTGGCGGGAGGCTTCTGGCGTCAGGCGCTGGTAGGTGCAGGTCTTCAGGAACTTGCCGACCCAGAGCCCGCCGGTGAACCGGGCGGCGCGGCCCGTCGGCAGGGTATGGTTGGTGCCGACGCCCTTGTCCCCATAGGCCACGGTGCTCTCCTCGCCGATGAACAAAGAGCCATAGTTCTTCAGGCGCGCGAAGTACCAGTCGTCCTCGCCTGTCAGCAGCTCCAGGTGCTCGGCGGCATAGGCGTCGGAGAGCTCCGCTGCCTCGTCGCGGTCTCTCGCGACCACAACCTCGCCATTATTGCGCCAAGCCTTTTCGGCGATCGCGCGTGTCGGCAGGGTCAGGAGTTGCTTTTCCACCTGCGCGATGACCTCGCGCCCGAAGGCCTCGTCGGTGA
>JALQUQ010000642.1 GCA_023263735.1 Paracoccaceae bacterium
GGTCAGATTTGGATGCAATTCAACAGGCCCAGAAATGAAAGCTGTCGCTGCGCTGGCGTTGCAGGCCCACGCGCACGTTTTCCAGCGCCGTCAGGTGGGCGAAGGTGGCCGAAATCTGGAACGAGCGGATCATGCCTCGGCGGGCCACCTGGACCTGGTTTTCGGTCGTGATGTCCTGCCCGTTGAACCATATCTTGCCGCTGCTGGGCTTGTGGAACTTGGTCAGCAGGTTGAACACGGTGGTCTTGCCCGCCCCGTTGGGGCCGATCAATGCGTGAATGCTGCCGCGTTTGATTTCCAGATCGACGTCAGAGACGGCTTTGAAGCCGAGGAACTCTTTGGTCAGCCCCTGGGTTTTGAGGATGATGTCTTTGTTCATGGCCGGTCTCACTCGATGGCGCAGGTCGACTTGACCTGCTGGCGAAGCACAAACTTCTGGATCTTTCCCGTCGAGGTTTTGGGCAGCGTTCCAAACACCACCCGCTTGGGCACCTTGAAGCGGGCCAGCAAGTTGCGACAGAAATCAATCACTTCGGCCTCGGTGGCTTGCGCACCAGGCTTGAGCTCCACGAACGCGCAGGGCACCTCCCCCCAACGTGCGTCGGGCAATGCCACCACAGCAGCGGTCATCACGGCAGGATGACGGTGCAGCGCGTCCTCCACCTCGATGGAAGAGATGTTT
>JALQUQ010000643.1 GCA_023263735.1 Paracoccaceae bacterium
GTACAAAGTATTCTTTAACGGTACTTTAGAAGAGCAAGAGAAACTTATTAAAAAATTTCCTAATAATAGTATTGTAGATTAAAAAAGATTTTGTATATTAGCACTCGTTATCGTCTCACACTATAATAACAAAAGGAATTTAGTTTGCCCTTTCAATGAATGTGAAGTGAGACGCACAGGATTTGAAGGGGCTTTTTTATACATCAACATTATGAATAGTTACGACCTTAGTAGAAACTTCTGCAATTGGGCTTTTGAGAATCCTGAAAAGGTAAAGCCTATTCACTATGCTATTTACTTTTTTTCGATTGAACACTGCAACCGTTTAGGATGGAAGGATAAGTTTGGGCTACCTTCACAAATGGTTATGGAAGCAATTGGTGTTAAGAATTGGAGAACGTACTCAGCTGGGTTGAGTGATTTAGTTGATTTTGGATTTATAGAAATGATTGAAACAAGCAAGAATCAGTATTCATCTAATATAATTGCCATTGTAAATTTTACCAAAGCACCTACCAAAGCACTAGACAAAGCACTGTCAAAGCACGTACAAAAGCATAGTACAAAGCACAGTCAAAGCACTGTTAGTATAGATAAACAAGAAACAAAGAACAAAGAACAAGAAACAGAAGATAAAGACATTGAACGTGCTATCGCACTAGAAAGTGATTTTGAAAATT
>JALQUQ010000644.1 GCA_023263735.1 Paracoccaceae bacterium
GAGGTTCTGGTGCCGCCACGCGATGCGCGGTGTATCCAGGCTCCGGCGGGCGGTTTCTTTCGCATCACCTGTACGGAAGGGGCGCAGGTGGGCGATCTCAACCTCTGGAATGCCGCCGACCTCAAGGAACATTTCTTCTCAGGCAAGACCCGCGCCCTTCACGGCACGCACCTCTCGACCGGCGACAGGCTCTGGTCGCGCCTGCCCTTCATGCGCCCGATGGCGACGATCATTGCCGATACGCTCGACTGGTATGGCTTTGACGCTTTCGGCGGCTCGGTGCATGACGTGATCGGCACGCGCTGCGATCCCTATACGGGGCGGCTCTTGAACGGGACCGACTATCACTATTGCTGCCATTCCAACCTGACGCGGGCTTTGGCCGATCATACGGGGCTCTCGCTCGCCGAGGCCGAGCCTTTGGTGCACGACGTCCTCAACGTCTTTATGTGCACCGGTTTCACCGCCAACACGCACCAGTATTTCATGAAGGCAAGCCCCGTGCGGCCGGGCGATTACCTCGAGTTCATGGCCGAGATTGATCTGATTGTCGGCCTCTCCGCCTGCCCCGGCGGCGATTGCGGGGACGAGCATACCTCTGACAAGGCCTCGTGCCATCCCCTCCTGATCGAGGTGTTCCAGAACCCCGCCTTTGCCCACGAAGTGCCACCGATCACC
>JALQUQ010000645.1 GCA_023263735.1 Paracoccaceae bacterium
GCGCCCAGGCTGCGGTCGAGATAGGTCATGGCCTCGGCGCAGGCCTCGACCAGCTCGCCCTCGGCGCCGAGCAGGGCGCACAGCGCGGCCGACAGGGTCTCGCCGGCACCGCTGAAGCTGGCCTCGAAGCGCTCGTAGCGCGAGCTCGCGAGCAGCATTTCGGGCGTGGCCAGGTGGTTCTCGAGGAACTGGTCGGGCGCGTTGAAGCCGGTCACCAGGGTGTAGGGCGGACCGAGCTGGGCGACGGCGCGCGCGACCTCGCGCGCGTTCGGCGCCCGCTCCTCGTCCCAGTCCGGCAGCAGCCAGCGGCACAGCGTGCTGTGGTTGCCCACCAGCACGGTGGTCTGCGGCAGCATCAGTTCGGCAAACGCGTCGTGGTAGGTCTCGATGTCCACCTCGTCCCACCACGACAGGTCGGGCATGTAGGCGATCACCGGTACCTCGGTGTAGTCGGTGGCGATCTCGGCGATGGCGCTGAGGTTCTCCGGGCTGCCGACGAAGCCGACCTTGAAGGCCTGTACCGGCATGTCTTCCAGCGCGGCGCGGGCCTGATCGGTGACCGCTTCCTCGTCGAATGCGAAGTGGTCGTGCACCTCGGATGTGTCGCGCACATAGGTCCCTGTGACCACGGGCAGCACATGGGACGAGGCACTGGACATGGCCGTCAGGTCCGCGCTG
>JALQUQ010000646.1 GCA_023263735.1 Paracoccaceae bacterium
GCACCCACCTGACCGGCCTGCGCGCCGCGATGACGCGCGTGATCGGCAAGTACATCGCCGACAACGAGCTGGCCAAGAAGGCCAAGGTCGAGGTCTCGGGCGACGACATGCGCGAGGGCCTGTGCTGCGTGCTGTCGGTCAAGGTGCCCGAGCCCAAGTTCAGCAGCCAGACCAAGGACAAGCTGGTCAGCTCGGAAGTGCGCGCGCCGGTCGAGGACATCGTCGCCAAGGCGCTGGCCGAGTACCTGGAGGAGCGCCCGCAGGACGCCAAGATCCTGTGCGGCAAGATCGTCGAGGCCGCGCGCGCCCGCGAGGCCGCGCGCAAGGCGCGCGAGATGACGCGCCGCAAGGGCGTGCTCGACGGCATGGGCCTGCCGGGCAAGCTGGCCGACTGCCAGGAGAAGGACCCCGCCCAGTGCGAGATCTACATCGTCGAGGGCGACTCCGCCGGTGGCTCGGCCAAGCAAGGCCGCGACCGCAAGTTCCAGGCCATCCTGCCCCTGCGCGGCAAGATCCTGAACGTCGAAAAAGCGCGCTACGAAAAGCTGCTCTCGTCCAACGAAATCATCACGCTCATCACCGCGCTGGGTACCGGCATCGGCAAGGCCGGCGAAGACAGCGGCAAGAGCAACAGCGACGACTTCAACCCCGACAAGCTGCGCTACCACCGCATCATC
>JALQUQ010000647.1 GCA_023263735.1 Paracoccaceae bacterium
GATACCCCCGCCGATCACTCACCCACCCCACACGCCCCGCCGACGTCATCCGCACGCTCATCGCCTTGCCGCGCGCCGTCACAGGCGTGAAAAATGGCGCTTTTTCCGCTACTTGCCGGATATCTGCTACCAAAGCCTCTTGGGCTTCCCGCGTCAGGCACTCGGGGTAAATCCGCACGCCCTTGATCTCCAAAACCGTCATTCGCGCTCCGAACTTACCTAGGATCAACCATTTCGCACGAAACTCCGCGTCAGAATCCGCTCCACCGCTTGCAGCGCCAAACCCCGGCTCCTATATACGCCCGGAAGCGTGGTAACGGGCAAGCCGAAGCCACCAACAGGATCGGGGCAAGATGCCAAAACGGGTCTGCGCCTCGAGTCATCGCCTTGAATTGAAAGGGATCGAAAATGGGTAAAGTTATCGGGATTGACCTCGGAACCACCAACTCCTGCGTCGCCATCATGGATGGTTCGCAGCCCAAGGTTATCGAGAATTCGGAAGGCGCGCGCACCACGCCCTCCATCGTCGCCTTCAAAGATGAAGAGCGCCTCGTCGGCCAACCGGCAAAACGTCAGGCCGTCACCAACGCCGCAAACACCGTCTTCGGCGTGAAACGCCTGATCGGTCGCCGCGCGGATGACGCGCATATCGCCAAAGACAAGAAGAACCTGCCCT
>JALQUQ010000648.1 GCA_023263735.1 Paracoccaceae bacterium
GATCGAGGCCCTGGAGAATCACGCAAGCGAGGCGATCAAGGCGCTGTATATTCCCAAGCTTATCAGTGGCGAGTGGAGCGCCACGATGAACCTGACCGAACCGCAGGCAGGCTCTGACGTGGGCGCCCTGCGCACCAAGGCCGAGCCTTTGGCGGATGGAACCTATGCCATCACCGGGCAGAAGATCTACATCACCTGGGGTGACAATGACTTTACCGAAAATGTCTGCCACCTGGTTCTGGCGCGTCTGCCGGACGGGGCAGAAGGGACCAAGGGCATCAGCCTGTTCATGGTTCCCAAGGTCATTCCCGACGATACCGGCGCGCTGGGGCAGCGCAACTCTCTCAAGGTGGTGAGCCTTGAGCACAAGCTGGGCCTGCATGGCTCTCCGACGGCGGTGATGCAGTATGACGGGGCCAAGGGCTGGCTGGTGGGGGAACCCCACAAGGGCATGGCGGCCATGTTCACCATGATGAACAACGCCCGCCTTGGTGTGGGCATGCAGGGCGTTTCCGTGGCCGAGGCCGCCTTCCAGCAGGCGCTGGCCTATGCGATGGAGCGCAAGCAGGGCAAGACGCCGCTGGGCGCGGGCGCGATCATCGATCATGCAGATGTGCGCCGGATGCTGGGCCAGATGAAGGCCGAGGTCTTTGCCGCCCGATCGATCGCGCTGGCC
>JALQUQ010000649.1 GCA_023263735.1 Paracoccaceae bacterium
GTCTCACCTGGACGCAACATGATCGCACCAAATCCGATACTCGGGAAAATGCTTCGACCCGTTTCAGGGTTTACATATGAGATACTCAAAAGTCCGTCACTATGGTCAGCGGCCATCTCGACTAGACAGGCACGCGTCTTGCTCCAAGGGTATCGAAGTTGCGGTGTATTATCACTGCCGCGAGTCAAATTGATATTAGGCACAACCCCAGCAGCGCTATAGTCTGAATAGGATTTATCCCGCACCTGATCCAAGAACTCTGCATTCCATTCTCCTTTGTTCAGTTTTATATTGCCGTGTTGACGATTGGCCCATCTCCCTCATGAGTATGCTCATGCCACTTGCCTGCAGGTGTGAGTATCAGATCACCGCGCTCCATTTTACAGGGCTCACCATCAACCGTTGTGAATGCCCCCTCACCCTCAACAATCACACGAACTGCACTTGGGGTGTGACGGTGGTTTGGCGCTGTTTCACCTGGCAAGATCAACTGCATACCTAGGTAGATACTCGGAGTCGCTTGGATATTCTCTAGCCCATGCCCGGGATTGGCGAGAATCAACACACGACGTTCCGCTTTTTCAATGGGAGTGAGTTCACCCGCCTGCATCAATAGTGGGCGAAGACTTTGGTAATCCCACTTGGTTACTGAGGTATCACGGGTTGGCACT
>JALQUQ010000650.1 GCA_023263735.1 Paracoccaceae bacterium
GCGGCCTGGACGGGTATTCCTGTTGACCGTCTCACCAAGGGTGAAACAGAAAAGCTTCTCACCCTCGAGAACGAAATTGGCAAGCGCCTGATTGGCCAGAAAAAGGCTGTGCAGGCAGTGTCGGAGTCTGTTCGTCGCTCACGTGCAGGCATCTCTGACCCAGACCGCCCAACGGGATCCTTCTTGTTCCTCGGCCCCACGGGTGTGGGAAAGACGGAGCTGGCGAAGGCGTTGGCGGAGTATCTCTTCGACGACGAAAAGGCCATGATTCGTATCGACATGAGTGAGTATGGGGAGAAGTTCTCCGTCTCACGTCTGGTGGGTGCTCCTCCCGGATATGTCGGATATGAAGCAGGCGGTCAGCTCACCGAAGCTGTGCGTCGACGCCCCTACTCGGTTGTGCTGCTCGACGAAGTCGAGAAGGCACACCCAGAGGTGTTTGATGTTCTGCTGCAGGTCTTGGACGACGGCCGCCTGACCGATGGCCAGGGTCGCACCGTGGACTTCCGCAACGTAATCCTGATTCTCACCTCGAACCTCGGTTCACAGTTCCTGGTTGATCCAGAACTCAGCTGGGAAGAGAAAGAACGTGCTGTCAACGAGACAGTGCGCCAAGCCTTCAAGCCTGAGTTTGTCAACCGTCTCGATGACATTGTGGTGTTCTC
>JALQUQ010000064.1 GCA_023263735.1 Paracoccaceae bacterium
GAAGATTGGGAGGACATGATGCCGTTGGAAAAGTTGGGACAACCGAACAGAGGATCAACCCCCGGCAATCGCTGATGGCCGCCATGCGCCTGAACATTCCCGCCGTCTTTGTTTCCGGTGGCCCGATGGAGGCTGGCAAGGCCTTGGTCAAGGGCAAGGAACTGGCGCTTGATCTGGTTGACGCCATGGTCACCGCAGCCGACGACAAATACACCGACGAAGAGGTCGAAGCGATCGAAAAGGCCGCCTGCCCGACCTGCGGGTCCTGCTCGGGCATGTTCACGGCCAATTCGATGAACTGCCTGACCGAAGCGTTGGGCCTGTCGCTGCCCGGCAATGGATCGACCCTCGCCACCCATTCCGACCGCAAGCGCCTGTTTGTCGAAGCCGGTCATCTGATCGTTGACATCACCAAGCGGTATTACGAACAGGGCGACGAAAGCGTTTTGCCGCGCAACGTGGCTAACAAAAAGGCGTTTGAAAACGCCATGGCGCTCGACATCGCCATGGGGGGATCGACCAACACGATCCTGCACATCCTTGCCGCCGCCCACGAGGGCAACATCGATTTTGATCAGGACGATATCGATCAACTGTCGCGCAAGGTCCCCTGCCTGTGCAAAGTGGCCCCGGCCAAGCAAGACGTTCACATGGAAGACGTGCACCGCGCAGGCGGGATCATGGCCATTCTGGGCCAGCTCGACAACGCTGGCCTGTTGCACCGCGATTGCGTGACCGTCCATTCGCCCACCATGGGCGCGGCGCTGGATCATTGGGACATCAGCCGCACCAACCACGATTCCGTGCGCGATTTCTTCAAGGCCGCACCGGGTGGCGTTCGTTCAGCGACCGCGTTCAGCACCTCGAACCGCTATGCCGAGCTTGACCTTGACCGCAAGAATGGCGTGATCCGCTCGTATGAAAACGCCTTTACCAAAGAAGGCGGTCTGGCCGTTCTGAAGGGCAATATCGCGCTGGATGGCTGCATCGTGAAAACGGCGGGCGTGGACGAGTCGATCTTTGTCTTCTCTGGCCCGGCCAAGGTGTACGAGTCGCAAAACGATGCCGTCGCCGGAATCCTGAACAACGAGGTCAAAGCCGGCGACGTTGTGGTGATCCGCTATGAGGGGCCCAAGGGTGGCCCCGGCATGCAGGAAATGCTGTACCCGACCAGCTATCTGAAATCCAAAGGCCTGGGCAAGGTTTGCGCCCTGTTGACCGACGGCCGTTTTTCGGGCGGAACCTCGGGCCTTTCGATTGGCCATGCCAGCCCCGAGGCCGCAGCGGGCGGCGCCATCGGTCTGGTACGCGACGGCGATATGATCGACATCGACATCCCGGGCCGCACCATCAACCTGCGGATTTCTGACGCAGAAATGGCCAAGCGCCGCGCCGAGCAGGACGAAAAGGGCTGGAAACCGGCCAAGGCCCGTCCGCGCAAGGTTTCAACCGCGCTCAAGGCCTATGCAATGCTGGCCTCCTCGGCTGATCGCGGGGCGGTCCGCGTATTGCCCGACGATCTCTGATCAGGGTCAAATTCATCGCAACGACCGGGCGCCCCAGTGGCGCCCGTTTTCGTTTGCTTCGGAACAAATGCGGAAACTTTGCGATTGTTGCGGCAACTATGCTGCATCTTGTCGAAAAGACTTGCATCCCACCTGCCGTCTGTTGCCCTGTGGATACTTGCGAAGATATCAATCATTACAGTTTGATGTGAGCGATCTACGATGTTGAAAACTCTCTTTGGGGCCTGCTGGGCGCTGACGGTATCCATTGCCACCGTGACCGGCCTTCCCGCAGCGGCAGAAACCGCCCCCGCCGCCGAACCGACCCGGCTCATTCAGATCGGAAGCGGTTTCGGGGCAGCAGACTCTGCCATTCAGGGGGCCTCGGTCCTGTCGATGCCGAAAATGCCCACCGCGGCCGAGGCAAAGATCGCTTTCCTGTCAACCATTCTGCGATCAAACACGGTTTCCACCTTTATCGGCGGACCGCAGGATCTGGGCGGCAATACGGATCAGCTTTTTGTTTCCGTGCGCGGCGAGGTGTCGCCCGGGCCGGTCGCGCAGCCCAGCGATGGCACGGCCGCGACCCCCGGCTCAACTGGGCTGGCGCTGACGCTGGATGGCGAGGCCCTTCCCATGGCCGAGGTTGGCGCTCGGATGACGGCAATGGTCGAGGCCGTCGCCCCACGCAGCCGCCGGATCGCTTTTTTCCAACTCTCTGACCCGAATGGCGTTTTCGCCGCCTATGTCGCTGATTTTCAGCAGGCCGTGTCTGCCAGTGGCTTTGAGATGGTGGTCGCCGAAATCGGCACCCGTCCCGAGGCCTGCAAACTGGGCGTTTCGCCCGAATTGGCTATGATCGCAGGCCTTGCCGACCGCGTGCCCTTTGGCAATGGCGATGGCACGACCACCGCTGCAGAGGCGGCGAAGTGGTTGAACGATGCCTTGGCGCGGCCGGGCAAACGCATGGCCGAATGCAACACGACCTATGCCATTGTGGTCCGCTCCAATCAGGATGCGGAAACGGCGGTCGCAACGTCGATTGTCGGCGCGGTCTCGCAGGATTTGGACAGCCAGCTTTACCGCGAAACGTTTGAGGCGAAATTCCTGCTGGGCTCTTCGGATGTTTCCAAGGTCAGCAGTTTTCTGGAAAGCTGCGTTCATTGCCCGAATGAACGGGATCTGACCGCCAAACTTCAGGATCTGCGTCAGAAAGAGGTCACGCGCGGGCTTGAGGCCTCGATCTGGGAAGACATCCGCAACGACACCACCTCGGAACGTCTGGAAATCTATCTTGCCAACTGCGCCCTTTGCGAAAACCGGGCCGATGTCGAAGAGATGATCGCCAAGATCAAGGCAAAGGAGCTTGCCCGCGAAACCGAAAAATCCAGTTTCACGGCAGCGTCCAGCACTGGCGATCTGGCAGCCCTGCGTCAGTATCGCGATGGCTGCATTGCCTGCGATTTCAAGACCGAAGCGGAAAGCCTTATTGCCACAATCGAGGCGGACGAGGCCTATCGCGGCGAAAACGCCGCGCTAGATGCAGGGATGCAACTGCGCGACCGTGCGGCACTGGAAACATGGATCAAAAGTTGCGTGACCTGTGACCGCAAAGCCGAAGCCGAAGCGATGGTTGCAGAACTGGTTCAGGCTGAAACCCTGATTGGTCCGGTCTGTTGGCCGCAGGTCTTCCGCAACAAGGCGGCCCGCGCCAATTGGCCGAGATCGATATCGCCGCTGCGCGCAAAGCCTGTGGTGCCGCCGTTCAGGCGCTGCCGTCGAACATGCAGATGCAGGTCGTCGCGGCCCGCATCGATCAGGCCGAAGGCGCACATGACAAGGCCGTCGCGGCCTATGACATTGGCGTCGCAGCAGGCCTGCCCGAGGCGCATGGGCTTGCCGCTTATATGCGGTTTGCCCCCGCTGACGGTTCGGCCCCCGATCTGGTCACGGCCGAGGCATTGGCCGCCGCCGGGGCACAACTGGGCGACTGGCTTTCGAAAGAAATCCTGATGCTGATCTATTCGCGCGATCTGGTTCCCGGTCATACCGCGGCCGAAGCCGTTGAAATCGCCCGGGGTGTGGCCCAAGAGGGCAATGTTTCCGGCCAATTCTTCCTTGGCTATTTCCTGCAAAACGGCAAGGGGGTCGCGGTGAATGAGGCGGAGGCCCTTGAGTGGCTGACGAAAGCCGCCGACGCCGGATATATCCGCGCCTACCCCTTCCTTGCCGAAGTTTACGAACGCGGTCAGGTGGCGCCGGCAGACCCGGCCAAGGCGGGCTCTCTGCTGTGGTCGGCCCTTTTGGCGGGCGATGCGGTGACCCTTACCCGGTTGACCGATCAACTGGGCGAGCGTCCGCCAGAGGTGATCAAGTTCATCCAGCAAAATCTTCGCGATGCGGGTGCATTCAATGGCCGTATCGATGGACTTAACGGGCCGGGCACCGTACGAGCCATCCAAGCCTATGCCCAAAGTCTGAACAAACAGGGTTAAGAACGTGACGATCATCAAAGGTTTCCTGCGGGCCACCATCTTGGCACCGATCCTTGCCGCAGGCTCTGCATTTGCCGCCGAACCCCTGTATTGCCCCCAGAAAGAGGCGCGGATTGCCGTTCTTGGCGATTCCTTGGCCGATGGTCTTTGGGCATCGCTCTATCGCAGTTCGGTCACCTGCAAGACGCTCACGCTTTTTCGGGTGACCGAAGTGTCGGACGGCCTGATCAAGACAGACCCCAGCGAATGGTCAGAGCGGCTGACCTCCAATCTGGGCGAGGTTGCGACGGCCGATCTGGTGCTGATCCAGATGGGGGCCAATGACATTCGGCCCATTCGAACCGAAACCGGGCGCGCAATGTTTGGCACCCCGGAATGGGATGCCGCCTACGCAGATCGGGCGGGGGAATTGCTGTCAGACGTCAAGGTCGTGGCAAATGATGCAATCTGGGTTGGCCTGCCAATCGTGGGCGATGAGGAACTGGAGGTCTCTTACAGCAAACTTTCGGCGATCCAGTCGGCGTTGATGGCCAAAGACGACCCGTCGGCCAAAACCTCGGTTTTTGTCGATGTGCACGAGGCCACCAAATTCGGAACCGAGGGTTTTGTGCAAAGCATCGCCCTGAATGAAAACATGACCACATTGCGCGCGCCAGATCGCATCCATTTCACCGAAAAAGGCTATGACATGGTTGTGGGCGTATTCCGCGATGAACTTGAGCGCCGCCTGCGGAGCCGCGATACGGAGGCACACCTTGATACGTTGGCGCTGCAGTAACCACCTTGCCGCACTGGCTTTGGGATGCCTGTCAACTCTGGTTACCGGCTGTTCGACGGCGCAAGATCTGGGCGGGGCACTGGTTGCCCCCCAAAAGCCGGTGCAGGCACAAGTTGCGCAAGGCTTTCGGCACCAGATCACAAGCGAGCAACCCGCGCGCCTGATGGTGATCGGGGATAGCCTGTCCCAAGGCTTTGCGCAGGCCCTCCAGCAACGCGCCGCCGAGAGAAAGTTGGCCCTGACCGTTGCCAATCGCGGGCGTGTTTCAACCGGGCTGGCCCGCACCGATTTCCATGACTGGCCCATCGATTTTGCAGTCCTTGCGGCTGCCGAACAGCCCGACATCGTGGTTGCGCATTTTGGGGCCAATGACATGCAGGGCGTAACGCGCCCCGACAATCGTGCAGCATACGGCACACCCGAATGGGATTTGGCCTATCGCGCCGAAGCGCGGCGCATTCTGACCACGGCGGCCGAAAATGGCGCGGTCTTCATGTGGCTGGGGCCCGCCCCTGATGGCAATTCGGGCTTGGGCAAGCACATGAAATTCATCGCGCCCCTCTTCAAGCTTGAGGCCGAGGCCAGTGGGGCAATCTACCTGCCCCTTGCAGATTTTACCGCAGATGCCGATGGGAACTTTGCCACGGCGATTGCGATCAACGGGGTGTCCACGACCATCCGCACCGGCGACGGGTCGCATTTCAACCTGACCGGCTATCGGCTGGTGGCCGACCATATTCTGGATGAACTGCTGCGCCGTTATCCCGTTCTGGAACCCTCGGCAGACATGATCGCAACGTTGCAATAATGGTCTTTCCAACGCTCGAGTTTCTGCTGTTCTTTGCCGTCGTGCTGGTGTTGAACCTGCTGTGCGACGGCAGGCCTGCCACCCGCAAGGCCATGCTGATCGGCGCCTCTTACTTCTTTTACGGCGTTTGGGATGTGCGTTTTCTGGCCCTGATGGGGGGCGTGACCGTGGTGGCCTGGGTTGGCGGACTGTTCGTCACCCGCCCCGGTCTGCGGCGCCCGGTCTTGATCCTGTCGATCGGCCTGTTGCTGGGCACCTTGGGCATCTTCAAATATGCCAACTTTTTCATCTTGTCGCTGTCGGGTCTGCTCTCCTCGATTGGGCTGGCGCGCGACATGACCTGGGCGGGGGTGATCCTGCCTGTCGGCATTTCCTTTTATGTGTTTCAGGCCATCAGCTATGTGGTCGATGTGGCGCGCGGCGATATCGCCCACCGCAAGAACCCGGCCGACGTGGCGCTCTACATCTCGTTCTTTCCGCAACTGGTTGCCGGGCCTATCGTGCGGGCCGCCGATTTCCTGCCCCAGATCGATGCACCTCAGCCCCCGACCGCCGCCATCCGCGCCGAAGCGGTTGTGTTGATCCTGATCGGGCTGTTCAAGAAAATGGTCGTGGCGAACTACCTTGGGGTGTTGCTGGTTGACCCGACCTTTGCATTTCCGGCCGAGCAAGATGCGCTGACGGCTTGGGTCGCGCTGCTTGCGTATGCGTTTCAGATTTTCTGCGATTTCTCAGGCTATTCCGATATCGCCATCGGGATCGCGCTGCTGCTCGGCTATCGTTTTCAGCGGAACTTTAACCAACCCTATCGCGCGGCCAGCCTGCGTGAGTTCTGGCAGCGCTGGCATATTTCGCTGTCGTCGTTCATCCGTGACTATCTCTACATTCCCTTGGGGGGCAATCGGGGCGGGGCGGGGCGCGTTGCCGTCGTTTTGATCGTCACGATGACCTTGGCCGGTCTTTGGCACGGGGCGGCTTGGCCGTTTGTCATGTGGGGCTTTCTGCATGGCGCGGGTCTGGCGGTCGAACGCCTGTTCCGTGCGCGCGGCCTTCGGCTCGTTCGTCCGGTTGCCACCCTGCTGACCTTTGCCTTTGTCGTGCTGCTTTGGCTGCCCTTTCGGGCAGGGTCCACGGATGTCGCGCTGCAAATGCTGACCACGATGACGGGCGGTTCCTTGGCCACCAGCGCGCCGATTGCGCTGCCGGTTTGGGTCCTCCTTGTGATCGGCTTTGCCATGAACCATCTGCCCCTGTCACTCCGAAGCCGCAGTATCGATGCGATTGCGAACCTTCCTGCGATCGGACAAGCGGCGACACTTGCGCTTGGCGTTCTTCTCAACTTTGCTTTGTCCCAAGAAGGCACAGCGCCTTTCATCTATTTCCAGTTCTAGACAGAGGGTGCGATGCGCAAGCAGATGACAAGTTTCACGCTCGCCCTGTGGTTTTTCCTGCTGGCGGCGTGGGTCTTGTCCGGGGATCGGCTGTTGAACTGGGCCTATGAAATGCCCGATCTGGGGCCGGTTGACGATGCGGTTCTGGCCTTGCTGGATGGGGCGGAAACCCTGCGCAGCGGGGCAGGGCTTCACGATTATTTTGGCGAATTTCGAACATTGCTGCACAGCTGGACAGGATTCGGGCGCAGCTAACAGGGGGGAAATAGCATGGTCTTTAACCCGGAACTTTCGCGCCGCCAGTTGTTCCTTGGCGCCTCGGCGTTTGTGGCGCTTTCCCCGTTTCCAGCCATGGCCAACGAATCCGCCCCCTTGCGCGGTCTGGGCTATCTGGAACATCTGAAGGTGTCGGCCGACGCGCCGTATCTGCGCCCCTCGGCGCTGCACCCCAGCTATTCCCATGCCGTCTATGTCAACACGGCCCTGTCGGGTGACGGGGCCCAAAAGATGTGGTTTCTGGCGCGGTCGGCAACGGGCGCTTGGGAATTGGGCCTGCACGACGCCGAATATTGGGCCGAAAAGGGAGAGACCCCGCATTATTCGTGGCCCGTATCCACCGGGCGGAAATACCCGGGCGACAGCCGTTCCGGCCCAACGCCGGTCGGGGTTTTCAACGTGGATGACCGCCGCTATCGGCCCGGCTGGGGGTCGCCCGGCATGTACAACGCCCTGTACATCGACCTTCACTATTCCAGTGGCCGGGCCTCTGGCGTTGCGATTCACGGCACGCTGCCCGGCAACTATAAAAAGCTGGGCCGGGCCGACAGCCACGGATGCGTGCGCATGCACAAACGCAACGCGGATCGGGTCTGGTCGCTGGTCCACCCGGAAAACCGGCGCAAGGAAAACTCGCCCCTTTGGGGAGAGATCCCCCGCTATTTCAGTTCCTCCCCCGAGGGCAGCACCCGCAGCGGATATGTTCGCGACGGATCGGTGCTGTTGGCGGCAGATGGGGCGCCGCTAACGCGTGAGGGCTATAAGATGGTGTTTGTCTTTTTCCGAGACGACGTTTGAGGGCAGGCCCGCTTCTCATCGGGGCCGCTCTGGCCTTGTTGACCGTGTCCCTCGCCCGGGGGCAGGATCTGGCCGCGGCCCTGATCTTGCGACAGGTGCCGATTGGAGGGCAGGCTCTGTCCCAAGATTGGGCCCCCGGTGTGCTGACATTTCGCGGCACGCCCGACCGCCGAGGCGTGCTTGACGGCAGTTTGCCCAAAGCGCCACGGGTCATTTGGCGGCGTGGGCCGTTTTGCGGGCCATCGACCGATCAATACGGCACGCGGCAATGGTGTGGCACGGGGTGGACGGGTCAGCCCGCAATCCGCCCCCTGCCAAACCAAAAGGTCGAAGTGATCTTTGGCGCCTATGACCATGCCTTGCATTTTCTGGATGGCGCAACGGGCCAAGATCTTCGGCCACCCTTCAAGACAGGCGACATCATCAAGGGGTCGGTCAGCCTTGATCCTACGGGTGCGCCGTTGATCTATACCGGGTCGCGCGACGATTTTCTGCGCATCCTGCGGCTAGAGCCTCAGGGGGCCGTCGAACTCTGGCGTCTGAACGGCAATGTCCCCGACGGAATTTGGAACAACGACTGGGATGCCTCTCCGCTGGTTCTGGGCGACTGGATGTTTCAGGGCGGGGAAAATGGGTGGTTCCATGTGGTGCACCTGAACCGGGCAGCCGATGTCGATGGCACCGTCTCGGTAAGCCCTGTCATGGTCAATCGCATTGCCGGATTCACCCCCGAATTGTTCGCCGCAGTCGGGGACCGTATGGCAAGCATCGAAACCTCGACCATGTTCAACGCAGGCAGGATCTGGTTTTCAAATTCCGCCGGGTTGGTTCAGGGCTATTCCGCACAAGCCCTGATCGAGGGCAAAGATCGCGCCACTGCGCTAGAGTTCGAGTATCAGGCCGGCGACGATGTCGATGCAACCTTGGTCGGTGGCCCCGAAGGTGAGATTTACGTGGCGGTCGAGGACGAGCGCCCCCCAAGCGCCGCCAAATCAGCCACGGGCCATCTGGCGCGGCTCAACCCGGACGATCCTGAAAATCCGGTGGTCTGGTCGGTCGTTTTTCCCGGAACCTTTGAGGGGGATGGCGGGCTTTGGGCGACGCCCGCCCTGTATGACGGGTTTCTTTATGTTCAAACGCATGCTGGCGGGCTTTACACCCTTGATGCCGCAACCGGAGCAATTGTTGACGTGAAGCCAATGGCCGGGCACGGCTGGTCATCGCCCGTTGTCGTTGGAAATGCGCTGCTGGTGGGCGGATGCGATGGCGATCTGATGGCCTTTGACCTTGCCGACCCGGCGCATCCGACGCTGCGCTGGCGCTTTCACCCCGAAGGTGCCGGTTGTTGGGAAAGCACACCCGCCGTCTGGCAAGGCGTGATTTATCTGGGCAATCGCAATGGCTATGTCTACGCGATTGCCGACAAGGAACAGACAGGGCTTGCAGATGCGGTTTTACAATAGGCTCGGGTTGGCCCTTTTCGCTTTGCTGGCCACGGCCCCACTGGCCTGGACGCAGGAATTCGTCGTGTCATTCGGCGGTGACGTGAATTTCGCCCGCTCGCGCCAATCCCCCCTGCCCGATCAGATCCATAAGTTCGGGCTTTTGGCGATCGAGGATGCCACCAAATCGCTGCGCCCCTTTTGGACCGCGGATCTGAACATCATCAACGTTGAAACGGTGGTGTCTGAACGGGATGGGTATGGCGATCTGGGCAAGGCGTTCATCTTTCGCAGTCATCCCGCCAGCTTTCGCCACCTGATGGATCTGGGGGTCAACGGGTTCGGGCTGGCCAACAACCATGCCTTTGACCATGGCGTTCAGGGAATGGAGGACACCCTCGCCTTTTTCCAATCCGAGGCACAGTCGCGCCCCGACCCCATGGTCTTTGCGGGCGTCGGTCTGGGCGACGGGGCCTTTGCCCCCTCGATTGCCACGTTTGGCGGGGTGACGGTCGCTTTTGCTTCGGCCACCTTTGGATCGGGCGCCTTTGGCCCGCAATCCGATCGGGTGGGCGTGGCTTTCCTGACCGTTCCCTCGCATTTCAACGCGATCTTGCAAGGGTTAAAGGCAGCCCAAGCCGATCTGAAAATTCTGTCGCTCCATTATGGCACCGAAAACATGATTCAGCTGAACCCGGGGCAGCGACAGATGTTTCGTCGTGCGATCGAGGAGGCGGGGGTCAATCTGGTGATCGGCAGCCACCCCCATGTTGTAAGGGCCGTCGAGGCCGACCCCGATATGGGCGAGGCGATTTTCTATTCGATGGGCAATCTCTTGTTCATCGGCGGTGCCGAAAAAGACAGCGCGCCGCTGGGGCAGGATTACGGCCTGATGGGGCGCGCCTATTTTCAAAAGGATCGCGGAAGTTGGCGGATTTCGGCGCTGGAGGCAGTGCCCTTCCGCTCGGTTCATCTGGCGCCCGTCATTCCCGACCCCGCCCGGACGGCGCGCACGATCCAGCACCTGAACCAGCTTTCGCTGGCATCCGTCGGGGCCAAGGATGCGGTCACCTTTTTGACCACTGGCATCGCGAATGAATCCGGGGCCGCCTGTTTTGATCTGCCTTGGGGGCCACGCACGGCCGCGCTGTGCTGCCCCCGGTCACGCCAACGCATTCCGCAATGCGACTTGCCCGACCCGATGCAATAAACCTGCCCGTGGCTTAGTCGGGGCGATGGGACCTCAGATCAACCCGGCTTGCCAGCGGGCCTCCGGCGAACAGGGCGTCAAGGTTATCGACCACCACCTGCGACATCGCCTCCCGTGTTTCCACGGTGCCCGAACCGTGGTGCGGTACAAGGGTCGTATTGGGCAGCGCGGTCAAACGCGGATCGGGATCGGGTTCGCTGGCAAAGACGTCCAGCGCCGCATGGCCCAGCCCCCCATCGCGAAGCGCCGCAATCAGGGCTTCTTCATCCACAACCGACCCACGGGAAACATTGACCAGCAGCCCCTCGGCCCCCAAGGCGCGGATCACTTCGTTTGAAATCAGATGGCGCGTCGCCGGCCCACCCGCAACGATGACAATCAGCGTGTCGCTGTCTTCAGCCAGTTGGATCAGATCGGGCTGATAGGTGGCCTCTACATCCTTT
>JALQUQ010000651.1 GCA_023263735.1 Paracoccaceae bacterium
AGGCCCAGCAGGCGGCCTGGCTGGTGGACACCGTGCGCGCAGCCAATCGGTACCCGCGCGTGGAGGTGGCCATGTGGTTCAACGTGAGCGACAACCCCTTCTGGACCGGCGGGCTCCTGCGCGGCAACCTGTCGCCGAAGCCGGCCTGGGCGCAGTTCCAGGCGCAGGTCGCCGGGACGCCGCGGCCCGCGACGTGGGCCCCATGACCGACGACGCACGGGGGGATGAAAAGCTCGACGACGTCCGGGCCTACTACGACCGCATCGCACCCCACCTGCGCGCGGTCGAGCAGCAGAACTGGCACCTCCAGAGCCGGATCTCCTGCGTGCTCGCGACAATCGACGCCTATGGGCCGGGGCCCGGGGGCCGCGTGCTTGACGTCGGCTGCGGTGGTGGATTCCTCCTCGAGGCGCTCGCCCGCCGGGGATATTCCGGGGTGGGCATCGACCTCTCACCCGAGTCGGTGGAGATCGCGCGCACGCGCCTTGCCGACATCGGCGCCGCGGATCGCCTCGATGCCCACGTGGGCAGCGCGTACGAGCCGCCCGAGGGGCCGTTCGACCTCGTCTGCCTCACCGACGTGCTCGAGCACCTCGAGGATCCCCGCGGCTGCCTGCGCGCGCTGCGCGACCGAATGGCGCCCGGCGCGCTACTCGTCA
>JALQUQ010000652.1 GCA_023263735.1 Paracoccaceae bacterium
GCCACTGGTTCGCCTCGGCGAGCAGCACCCTGCCGGGGTACTCGCGGTCGATCGTCGCGCGCACCTCCTTGAGGTACTCGTGCGTCCGCGGCAGGTTCTCGCTGCTCGTGCCCTCCTCCTCGAACAGGTACGGCACGGCGTCGAGCCGGAAGCCGTCGATGCCGAGGTCGAGCCAGAAGCGCAGCACGTCGAGCATCGCCTCGCGCACGGCCGGGTTCTCGAAGTTCAGGTCGGGCTGGTGACTGAAGAAGCGGTGCCAGAAGAACTGCCCGCGCACCGGGTCGTACGTCCAGTTCGACGTCTCGGTGTCGACGAAGATGATGCGCGCGTCGCTGTACTCGGTGCCGGTCTCGCTCCACACGTAGAAGTCGCCGTACGGCCCGTCGGGGTCCTGGCGCGACGCCTGGAACCAGGGGTGGGCGTCGGACGTGTGGTTGAGCACGAGGTCGGTGATCACGCGGATGCCGCGGCGGTGCGCCTCCTCCAGGAGGTGGACGAAGTCCTCGACGGTGCCGAACTCGGGCAGGACGGCGCGGAAGTCGCTGATGTCGTAGCCGCCGTCGCGCAGCGGCGACGCGTAGAACGGGGGCAGCCACAGGCAGTCGACACCGAGCCACTGGATGTAGTCGAGCTTGTCGGCGAGGCCGCGCAGGT
>JALQUQ010000653.1 GCA_023263735.1 Paracoccaceae bacterium
TCTCGACTGGGTTCAGTTCGGGGGCATATGGCGGGAGGGTCACGATGGTTATGTTGGGAGGAACCTTTAGCGCCGAGGAGCCATGCCAGCCAGCGCCGTCCATCACTAGAACAGCATGAGCGCCAGGGGCGACTGCCTTCGATATTTCGGCGAGATGTGCGTTCATGGCCGAGGTGTCGACGCGGGGCATGATCAGCGCAGCGGTCACCGCGCGCGCAGGGCATACGGCACCGAAAATGTAGGCCCATTCGTAGCGTGTATCGCGGGGCGCACGGGGGCGGGTTCCGCGTTCGGCCCAGGTCCGGGTGAGCGTTCCCTGCTGGCCTACCCGAGCTTCGTCTTGGAACCAAACCTCCAGAGGCTTTCCTCGTGCCGCCTCCGGTAGCGCCGCGTCTACCGTTGCAGCAAAGTTTTTTTGAACGCCTCCTGTGCCAGCGGATCCGATTTCGGGTGCTGTGGGCGCACCGAAAGGCGGCGGAAACCGAGGGCCGCCAGTTGCTTTCCGACCGTCCG
The DNA here is from genome assembly GCA_023263735.1 of Paracoccaceae bacterium. GTDB lineage: Bacteria > Pseudomonadota > Alphaproteobacteria > Rhodobacterales > Rhodobacteraceae > Pseudotabrizicola. The sequence continues at coordinate 514 of JALQUQ010000653.1, forward strand.
CTCGTGCATGACGACGCCGAAGCGTTCCTCAATTTTGCGCTTGAGGTCGATGCGGCGCCAGCGGACCACCCCGTCGGTCGCAAGGTCGGGGCCCTCCCGCACCATCTGCGCCAATTCCGCCTTCTGCTCGGCGTTCAGGC
>JALQUQ010000654.1 GCA_023263735.1 Paracoccaceae bacterium
GATCTTGAGGTGGCCCTGGTTGTCAATGAAGCCCGCATCGCTGGTGTGGTACCAGCCATCTGCGGTGAGCACTTCTTCGGTGGCCTTGGGGTTCTTGTAGTACTCCTTGAGCAAGCCGGGGGACTTGACCAGAATCTCGCCGTTGTCGGCCAGCTTGATCTCCACACCTTTGCAAGGCACACCCACGGTGTCAGCATAGGCCTGGTTATCGGGCTGCAGGCACACAAACACCGCAGTCTCGGTGGAGCCGTACAGCTGCTTGAGGTTGATGCCGATGGAGCGGTAGAAGGTGAACAGGTCGGGGCCGATCGCCTCGCCAGCCGTGTATGCCACGCGCACGCGTGACATGCCCAAGTTGTTGCGCAGCGGGCCGTAAACCAGCAGGTCACCTAACGCGTAGTGCAAGCTGTCGAACAAACCCAGTGACTTACCGTCCATTTTCGTCGGCCCAACGCGTTTGGCGAGATCCATGAAGTGGTGGAACATTTTTCGCTTGATGGCCCCGGCGTCTTCCATTCGGATCATGACGCTGGTTAACAAACCCTCAAACACGCGAGGTGGTGCGAAATAATAGGTCGGACCGACTTCTTTCAGGTCGATTGTCACCGTGGCGGCAGATTCAGGACAGTTGACCACGTAACCAACCGCCAGC
>JALQUQ010000655.1 GCA_023263735.1 Paracoccaceae bacterium
AGACTGGCGGCAACAAACACACTGGCGCGCGGCTTCATCATGGCTTTCACACTCCCGAACGCGGGAAACTATAGGCAATTTCAGGCGCATGAAAAGCCCCGCCCCATCGGCTTTGCGCCCCATTTCCGACCTGCGCGCCTTTCCGCGCACTTTATCCCCAAGCGATGCGTTGCAGCCATGGGCCGAAACCGTCTATAGAAAATCTTAACCATGGCCAGTGAAAGTGCTGGCACGAAGGAAGGGAGAGATTATGGCGGGTTCGGTCAATAAAGTGATCCTCATCGGCAATCTGGGCCGCGACCCCGAGGTGCGGAGCTTTCAGAATGGCGGCAAGGTGGTGAACCTGCGGATCGCGACCTCGGAAAACTGGCGCGATCGCAACACGGGCGAACGGAAAGAACGGACGGAGTGGCATTCGGTCGCCATCTTCAACGAACCCTTGGCCAAGATCGCCGAGCAATATCTGCGCAAGGGATCGACCGTCTATATCGAAGGGCAGTTGGAAACCCGCAAATGGCAGGACCAGTCGGGCCAAGATCGGTACACGACCGAAATCGTGCTGCGCCCCTATTCGGGGAGCCTGACGCTTTTGGGCGGCCGGGGTGAAGGCGGCGGCGGCGGTGGCGGCGGTTACGATGATCGCGGCGGCAGC
>JALQUQ010000656.1 GCA_023263735.1 Paracoccaceae bacterium
GGTTGTTGGATACAGCAACGAGCAGTTAACCCCAATCGTTGGACTGTTTGGTGCAATTGCGGGCTACTTGATTGGTAAGGATTCTCAAATTTCAGGTGCCAAAAGGAATGTGTCCTCTTCCAGTTCGTCGGCGAGTACCGCAAGTGCATCCAGCAGCGGTTCGCGTGGCAGTTCCTCTCCCGCGCAACCGTCTCCGGCATCGGGGCGAGACAGTGCCAGCGGCAGCTCCTCTGCTTCCGGCAGCCAGAGCAGTGCAGGCGCACAGACGGCACAAGGAACGGCGGGCAGCAGCGCAGGAGGAACGAGTGCTGCCGTTCTTGGCAGCTTCCCCGGTGCGGACGGGCAGAACAGTGGCAGTGATTCCCGCAATGGCAGCAGCGGTGGGCGTGACGCTGCCGGAGGGCAGGTCGGTGGTGCCGCAGGGGGCAATTACAGCCTCGATAATCTGCCGGGCAGCATCGGGGACAGCGGCAGCGGCCCCATGACGGCGCAGGAGCGGGCGGCGGTGCTCGAAGGCCAGCTCAATCGGGGTTATGAAGAATTCGATGGCGTGATTCTGGCAGAGCGTGCCCGGGCCCAGGCGGAGGCCAATGCGGCCCGCAACACGGAGATCCCCGGCGACTCCACGACAGGAGCTGGCGGCGGTGGCCC
>JALQUQ010000657.1 GCA_023263735.1 Paracoccaceae bacterium
ACCGGAAATGTTGCAGCAGGAACTATTACAATTGCAGGTGCACTAGATGCTGGATCAGCAACTGTTTCAGATATTACTGTAAACGGCAATGCTACAATCACTGGTGATTTAAGTGTTTTAGGTACAGTTACTACTATTAATTCTACTACTGTTTCAATCGGTGACTTGAATATTGAATTAGCAAAAGATGCTACAAGTGCTGGTGATGCTAATGGTGGTGGTATTACAATTAACGGCCCAACTATTCCAGCAAGCCTGACTTATTCATCTAGCGATGATCGTTGGAACTTTAATAAAGCGTTGAATGTATCGCAGATTTATGGTGATGTTATTGGTAATACTGATACTGCTTCTAAGTGGTACGCAGGTATTAATCTGTCAGTTACTGGAGATGCTACAGCATCGTTTACTGGTGTAGATGGATCCGCTAATAAATCAGCCACCCTTACTTTAGCAACTGTAAATACCAATGTTGGTAGCTACGGAGATACATTAACTGTCCCGCGTCTCACAGTTAATGCTAAAGGTTTAGTCACTGCTGTTGCAAATCAAACTATTCCTACAGCTTCTACAACTGCTAAAGGTTTGGCATATTTTGATGCAGAAACTTTCGGAGTAAATGCATCTACAGGATATGTTACACTAGCTACT
>JALQUQ010000658.1:0-389 GCA_023263735.1 Paracoccaceae bacterium
GTCCAGTCGGCGACCAGATCGTTCACCGTATGGGGCGCGTGGCGCAGCGGGCTGTCCTCGGCCGAAATCTCGCCCTGTTCCACCGCGCGGATCTCTTCGCGGATGGCCAGAAGCGCGGTGATGAAGCGGTCGATCTCGGCCTTGGTTTCCGATTCGGTGGGCTCCACCATCAGCGTGCCCGCCACCGGCCAGCTCATCGTTGGGGCGTGAAAGCCATTGTCGATCAGACGTTTGGCGATGTCGTCGACCGTCACGCCCACCTCGGCAAAGGGACGGGTGTCAAGGATGCATTCATGCGCGACCCGGCCCTTGTTGCCCATGAACAAGATCGGATAGGACCCCGCCAACCGGCTGGCGATATAGTTGGCGTTCAAGATCGCGACCCGGGT
>JALQUQ010000658.1:399-639 GCA_023263735.1 Paracoccaceae bacterium
CGTTAGCCCCTCGCCCCCCATCATCAGGCAATAGGCCCATGAAATCAGGAGGATCGAGGCCGAGCCATAAGGCGCGGCCGACACCGGCCCCTCGGCCCCGCCGGTTTCCGGATGGCCGGGCAGATGCGGCGCCAGATGCGATTTCACCCCAATCGGCCCCATGCCCGGCCCCCCGCCGCCATGGGGAATGGCAAAGGTCTTGTGCAGGTTCAGGTGGCTGACGTCGCCGCCAATCTCGCC
>JALQUQ010000659.1 GCA_023263735.1 Paracoccaceae bacterium
GATGACGGCTGCCAGCTCGTGCTCGAAGCGGTCGCGGATCTCGTGCGGGTCGTTGAGCGGGTCGGACTCATCCGGCGGGATCAGCGTGGTCGCGAGCAGCGCTGCGCCATGCAGTTCGAGCAGTTCGAGCAGCGCGTGGTGCTCGGGCACGCGCAGGCCGATGGTCTTGCGCGACGGGTGGCTGACGCGGCGCGGCACTTCCTTGCTGGCTTCGAGGATGAAGGTGTAGGGGCCGGGGGTGCCGAGCTTGAGCAGGCGGTACTGCCGGTTGTCGACGCGTGCGTAGCTGGCCAGCTCGCTGAGGTCGCGGCACAGCAGCGTCAGGTGGTGCTTGTCGTCGACGCCGCGGATGCGGCGCAGCCGCTCGACGGCCGCCTTGTCGTCGAGGTGGCACACCAGCGCGTAGCTGGAATCGGTCGGCACGGCAAGCACGCCGCCCTTCTCGAGCAGCTGCACGGCCTGCTTGAGCAGGCGCGCCTGCGGGTTGTCGGGGTGGACTTCGAAATACTGGGCCATGTGGCGATTGTCCCACCAGACGCGCTGGCGCGTCAGGCCGGGCGTGGCACGCGGGCCGCGAGCCAGGCCGCCAGCGCGCCGCAGACGGCGATCAGCCCGATGCCGGCGAGCTCGAT
>JALQUQ010000660.1 GCA_023263735.1 Paracoccaceae bacterium
GCCGTGACTTAGCTGTTCGACTGCTGCATGCAGGTGTTGACTGTGTTGTCGTTGAAGACCCGTTTGCACCTGAGGCAGACCTGCCTGAGAGTGTTCGGGCATTGGATGTCATTGATTGTGCCGCGACCTATACGGCGTTCCAAAAGATTCGTGTGGGAGCCCTCGGTGGCGAGGTAGACGCATGAGTAAGACAGTGAAGATTGCGTCGATCTATCCCACTCTGTTGGGCACGTATGGTGACGGTGGAAATGTGGCAGCTCTGCGCCACATTGCTGCACTTCACGGCATCACGGTTTCGGTGGAGGAGATTTCCCCCGGGCAAAAGGTTCCAGCCAACGCAGACATCTATGTCTTAGGTGGTGGCGAAGACACTGCGCAGTCCGCTGCCGCAGCTGCACTTCATGAAAGTGGTGCGCTCGCCGAGGGTGTGAAGAACGGTGCTGCTGTTCTTTCTATTTGTGCGGGATATCAAATCTTGGGGCACACATTCCTCGATGCCGAGGGCAAGCCTTCTGCAGGTTTGGGACTACTTGATGTCACCACGGACCGCTTGGAAAAGCGTGCTGTGGGTGAACTGGTTGCTCACCCGTTGTCGTCAGGTCCTGCCGGAATTTCTGCTGTGCTTACCG
>JALQUQ010000065.1 GCA_023263735.1 Paracoccaceae bacterium
GGTTCATCCAACTGACACAGGGCTCGCTCCGCCCCTTGCTGAACGATGCGCAGGTGCGGGCCTATCTGCGCTGGAATGCCTATGCGACCGGGGCCATCGTTCTTTACGAATTCACGACCCATGGCTTTGATCTGGAGCCGCTGTTCCGCGAAACCCTGTTCAACGTGGTGTCAACCTTTTCCGGCACGGGCTTTGCCAGTGTCGATCTTTCGGCTTGGGGGCCGTTTCCCTTTGTCGTGCTGATCGTGGTGGGCTTGATCGGGGGCTGCACCTCTTCGACCGGGTGTTCGGTCAAGGTCTTTCGCTATCTGATCCTGTTCGAAGCGATCAAGGTTCAGATCCGCCAGTTGCTGAACCCGGCGGCCATCACCCGCCTGCGCTATGACGGGCGGCCTGTGGGGCGCGATGTGGTGGATTCGGTGGTGGTGTTTTTCACCATGTTCATCCTGACCTTTGGTCTTTTGGCGGTCTGCCTGTCGATGACGGGGCTGGAAACAAAAACCTCGATCACCGCCGCTTGGACCTCGATCGCCAATGTCGGCCCGGTCTTTGGGCCAGAAGTGGGGCCAACGGGGTCGGTTCAGGGGTTTTCAACCAACGCCAAGGTCTTGATGATGGCGGGCATGCTGATCGGGCGTCTAGAGCTTTTGTCGGTTTACGTGCTGTTCATGCGCCGCTTTTGGCGGGGCTAGGGGCCCTGTGACCCAAGGGCCCGCGCCCCGCCCCATGAAAAAGGGGCCCCGCAGGGCCCCTTGGTCTGAATTCACGAGCGACGTCAGTTCCAGCACGACACCAGAACCGTCATCCCGGTGGCCAATCGGGTCAGGTCTTCGGGGGCCAGCGCACCCGAGGTTTCTGACCGTGGTGCCACACCCGCCTGTTTCAAAAGGGGCTGCAACGCCTCGGCCGATACGGCAAATTCGACCCCTGCGGGCAGCACGCGGCTGCCTTGGGGCGCGCGCGGCAACAGCATGCCCAAGACGGCGCCCGTGCTGTCCAGAACCGGACCGCCCGCATCGCCCGCCAAGGTGCTGACGCCCAGACGCTTGATCCCCGCTTCGCCATTCAGGCCAGCGCCGTCATCCAGCGTGCCATAGGTGATGACAGCCGAGGGCAGGGTGTCTTCGTAGGAATAGCCCGCAACGGCAATTTCAGACCCGATGCGGTCGGACGATCCCGAAAACCCGGCGGTTGCGGGGGCAGACAGGGCAACCTCGGGGCGCAGAACCGCAACGCCAAGCGCGTCATCCTTGGCCACGATCTTGGCATCGGTCACCCCGTCCAGCGTGATCCGCCCGCATTGGGCAATCGCTTCGGTCGTGGTCACCACCGCACCGGCCTGATCGACATAAAAGCCCGACCGGCTGAAAATCGGGCGGCGGATTTCAAGGCCCGAGATCAGCCCCTTGCGGGTCGCATCCGACATGGCAACCATGCCCGGGTCCAAGGCCCGATCACCGACCGCGCGAAAGCTGGCCTGCATCTGGGGCAAAATGCGCGACGCCTGAAGGGAGTCTTCGGGCGACCAGATCAGCAGGTAGCCCTTGATCAGCCCCCCGGTCAATTCGGCATAGGCATAGCTTTCGATGGTCGGACCCTTGCCATTGATCTCGAACGACCGTTCCCCGCGCTTGCGATCCCCCTCCAGCGGAATGACCGACAGCGTTTGCAAGATGTCATAAAGCCCATAAAGCGTGGCCTTGTCGCCCGGCTGCGAAATCAGGATGACGCGCGGCCCGCCTTCGGATTTGGCGTTGAAATGGGCAAAGGGCGGCTCGTAATGGTCAAAGGCCACCAGACCCATCGGCAAGGAAATCTCGATCCCGGCTTCCGGCTCCACCACGGTTTCAAAGCCAAAACTTGCGATGTCTTGCTGCCAGGCGGTCGTCAATTCCGCCCGCTGGCGTGTGGTCAGAATCCCGGTCGGATCATAACCCTTTTCGGTTTGCCATGCCGCCATCGACCGGCGGGTGCCCGACCCATACGAGCCATCGATGGTCGAGGTATAATGGCCAAACCATTGCAACGCGCGCTGAAGGTCTTTCTTTTCGTCGGCGCTCAGCGCGGCTTCGGACCGGCGGGCCTCATTCGGGGTTTCTTCAACCACTTGAACCGGCTCGGGGGTGTGTTCGGTCACCGTTTCGGCGGGGGCTGCGCTGTCCAACGGCTTTTCTTCGACCGTGGCCAAGGGGGCGACCGGGGTCACCGGAACCTCACCCGCCGCCGGATAGAATTGCGCAGCGAAATTCGAGCCATCGGTCAGAAAACTGTCTGGCGGGATCAGATTTTCCCGGCGCAGTTCCAGCAGCCGGACCGAAGCCAGTTCACGCGGAAAGGGGCCGATGGCCACGGCAAAAAACCGCGTCCGCAATTCAAAGCCGACCACACTGTCAAAGGCCGCAGCATAGGCATGGGCGCGTGTTTTCGCCTCGTCCAGCGTCGGAAGGGCCTGAATTTGAATGTAACTTGACTCTTGTGCCGCAGCAGGAAGGGCCTTGCCCAAAACCAGCATCAGCATCATGAAATACACCCGCAGCCCCTGTCCAAGGACAGCTTTCGCGGCATTGAAACCTCGCATTGATCTTTCCACCCTCTCAAGTCCACTCATCGCACCCTAAAGTCGGCTTTCGGGCGATGCCATGGGGTTTTCACACCGATCACGCATGTTTGGCGTGTTTCGGAAACATTTCTGCACAAAAACCTTGGCCAGTTGCGGCCTGCGGCGCATTCGCAGACCCGCGCCGCATTGACCCTTTGCCGCCCGTTGCCTATGACACGCCTGAAAATCGGGGGGTCGCATCGGCCCCTTTCTTTGTCTTGATCCCAGGCCCGAAGGAACGCAATCCATGTCCGCCGCTCCCGTGACCGCGCCGCGCTCGTTTCAGGAAATCATCCTGCGGCTTCAGAATTATTGGGCCGACAAAGGCTGCGCCGTCTTGCAGCCCTATGACATGGAAGTGGGGGCGGGCACCTTTCACCCGGCCACCACGTTGCGCAGTCTGGGGACCAAGCCTTGGGCCGCAGCCTATGTGCAGCCCTCGCGCCGCCCGACCGATGGCCGCTATGGCGAAAACCCGAACCGGTTGCAGCATTATTACCAATATCAGGTGATCATCAAACCATCGCCCGCCGACATGCAAGATTTGTATCTGGGCTCCTTGGCCGCGATCGGCCTTGATCCCTCGTTGCACGATATCCGCTTTGTCGAGGATGACTGGGAATCCCCGACCTTGGGCGCCTGGGGTCTGGGCTGGGAAGTCTGGTGCGACGGGATGGAAGTGTCGCAGTTCACCTATTTCCAGCAGGTCGGCGGCCATGATTGCAAACCGGTTTCGGGCGAGCTGACCTATGGTTTGGAACGTCTGGCCATGTATGTCCTGGGCATCGATCACGTCATGGATATGCCCTTCAACAACCCGGCGTCTCCCATTCCGTTGAAATATGGCGATATCTTCCGCCAGACCGAGGAAGAATACAGCCGCCACAACTTTGACGGCGCCACCACCGACATGCTGTTCCAGCATTTCAAGGATGCCGAGGCCGAATGCGAACGTCTGTTGTCGCAGCCCGCCGATGACCCAAAGACCGGCAAGCGGATCATCATGGCCCATCCGGCCTATGACCAGACGATCAAGGCGAGCCATCTCTTTAACCTTCTGGATGCGCGGGGCGTGATTTCGGTCACCGAACGTCAGGCCTATATCGGGCGTGTGCGGGCCTTGGCCAAGAAATGCGCCGATGCCTTCCGCCAGACCGAAGCCGGGGCAGACGCATGACTGGGAAAATTGCAGCAGGTGTTATCGTGTTGACCGCATTGGTCGCGGGCGTGGTTCTCTATTGGACCCAAGTCTATGCGTTTTACAAAGACGTGGCCTTCACCCCGGGGCAAGAGGTGATGTTGACCTCGATCACCACCGGCAAGCCCGAGCCGATCTTGACGGCGGGCGTCACCGGAATTGATGCCGACAGCTCGCCCATCCGGTTTCGCGCCTGCTTTACCACGCCCCTGTCGCAGGCGATGCTGTCCGAAACCTTTGTCGCCTATGAAGGGGCAGAACCCCTGACAGCGCCCAAATGGTTCGACTGCTTCAACGCCTATGAAATCGGCACCGCTCTGGAAAAGGGCGAAGCTCTGGCCTTTTTGTCCGAGGCAAACGTCTCTCAGGATGTTGACCGCGTCGTCGCCGTCTTTCCCGATGGCCGCGCCTATGCCTGGACCCAACTGAACCCCGCCGCCAAGGATAAATGACATGACCGATCTCTTGATCGAACTCTTTTCCGAAGAAATCCCGGCGCGCATGCAGGCCCGTGCCCGCGACGACCTGAAAAAGCTGGTGACCGACGGCTTGGTGACGGCGGGCCTGACCTATGCCGCGGCCGGGGCGTTTTCGACCCCCCGCCGCCTGACCCTGACGATCGAGGGCCTCAGCCCCCGCTCCAGCGCCGTCCGCGAAGAGCGCAAGGGCCCCAGCGTCTCGGCCCCGCAGGCCGCGCTGGAAGGCTTCCTCCGCTCGACCGGCCTGACGCTGGACCAGTTGGAAAAACGCGCCGACAAAAAGGGCGAAACCTGGTTTGCCGTGATCGAACGCCCCGGCCGCGCCGCCGAAGAGATCATCGCCGAAGTGCTGGAAGCCACGATCCGCAATTTCCCCTGGCCGAAATCCATGCGGTGGGGCGCGGGGCAATTGCGGTGGGTGCGCCCGCTGCATTCGATCCTGTGCCTGCTCAGCGATGATACCGGCGCCCATGTGGTGCCGGTGACGGTCGATCACATCCCCTCGGGCAACACGACCGAAGGCCACCGCTTCCTCTCGCCGGGCCGTTTTGCGGTGACCAGTTTTGACGATTACGCAACGAAACTCAAACGCGCCCATGTCATCCTTGACAGCGCCGAGCGGGAACAGGCGATCTGGCAAACCGCCCAGAACCTCGCCTTTGCCGCCGGGTTGGAACTGGTCGAAGACCGCGGCCTCCTGACCGAAGTGGCGGGCCTCGTCGAATGGCCGGTGCCGCTGATGGGCCGTATCGCCGATCAATTCCTGTCCCTCCCGCCCGAGGTTTTGCAGACCTCGATGAAAGAGCACCAAAAATTCTTCTCGGTCCGCAATCCGAAAACCGGCCGGATCGAGGGCTTTGTCACGGTGGCCAACACCGAAACCTCGGATCAGGGCGCCACCATCCTCAAGGGCAACCAAAAGGTGCTGACCGCCCGCCTGTCCGACGCCAAATTCTTCTGGGAAAACGACCTGCGCGTCGCCAAGGCCGGCATGGGCGAATGGGAAGAGGGGCTGAAAGCCGTCACCTTCCACAACAAACTGGGCTCTCAGGCCGACCGCATCGCCCGCATTGCGGCGCTGGCGCGCGACATCGCCCCCTTGGTCGGCGCCGATGCCGCACAGGCCGAACGCGCGGCCAAACTGGCCAAACTCGACCTCCGCTCGGCCATGGTCGGCGAATTCCCCGAGTTGCAGGGCCTGATGGGCATGTATTACGCCAAAGCCGCGGGTGAGCCCGAGGCCGTGGCCCATGCCGCCCGCGACCATTACTCGCCGCTCGGCCCGTCCGATGATGTGCCCACCGATCCGGTCTCCGTCGCCGTCGCCTTGGCCGACAAGATCGACACGCTGACCGGATTCTGGGCCATCGACGAAAAACCCACCGGCTCGAAAGACCCCTTCGCGCTCCGCCGCGCGGCCTTGGGGGTGACGCGTCTGATCCTTGCCAATGATCTGCGCCTGAAACTCGACCGCCTGTTTGACGCCCATATCCTGCGCCACCAGATCCGCCATGACACGGATACGGACAACGCCTCCCTGATCGACACACTCCTCGGCTCGGTCCTCTCCAATGGCGTCTTCGGCGAAATCACCCGCGCTTTGATCGCCCCCTTGGAATCCAGCGCACCCGATTGGTTGGTCCGCCTGACCGGCCATGATCCGGCCTTGTCCCACGACCTCCTCTCCTTCTTCCACGACCGCCTGAAGGTCTTCCTGAAAGATCAGGGCATCCGCCACGACGTGATCGACGCCTGCCTGACCATGCCGGGCAATGACGACCTCTCCCTCCTCGTCAAACGGGCCACGGCGCTGAACGCAACCTTGGACACCGAAGACGGCAAGAACCTCGTTGCGGGCTTCAAACGCGCCAACAACATCGTGACGCAGGCCGAGGCCAAGGATGGTGTCGAATACTCCTTCGGCGCCGATCCCAAATTCGCCGAAACCGACAGCGAGCGCGCCCTCTTCACCGCCCTCGATCAGGCCGAGGCGCAGATCACCCCGGCCATGAAGGCCGAGGATTTTTCCGCCGCGATGCAGGCCATGGCCGCCCTGCGCGCCCCGATCGACGCCTTCTTCACCGAGGTTCAGATCAACACCGAAAACGAGATCATCCGCCGCAACCGCCTGAACCTCCTCCACCGCATCCGCGGGGTCTGCCTCGGCGTCGCCGATCTGACCAAACTCGACGGCTGATCCGCCTTTATCTTGGCCAAAATATCCTCGGGGGGAGGATTTTGGCCCGCCAAAATCCGGCAGGGGGGCAGACAGCCCCCCTTTTTCTTGACCCGTTTTTTGGCCCGGGGCCGGGGGTAGGGGCGAAAACCAGCGCTCTTTACCGCAATCCTTCCCTTGCCTGACGATAGAATTGGCGTAAGGTCGGGGCGTTCAAAAGGATTGCCGCAGTGCAGAAAACACCCGCCAGCGATGAATTCACCGTCGTCACCCCCTCCGCCCGCATCGACCGGCAGGCGCATGGGTGGCGGGCGAAATGTCTTCAGCGTCTGGTGCGGCTTGATCTGCCGGTGCCTCAGACCGTGGCCATTCCGGCGGCGACCGTGCGGGCGATCGCGGCGGGCCATCTGATTGATTGCAAAGAGATTCTGTCGCATTTCGGGCCCAATCCGCTGGTCTCGGTCCGCCCCAGCCCGGAAAACCCCGATTGGGGGGGGCCGGCCACGGTGTTGAATGTCGGGCTGAACCGCGACCGCATGCCCAAACTGGCCGAACGCCATGGTCAGGCCGGGGCCGAGGCCATCGCCTTGCGCTTCATTCAAAGTTACGCGACCCATGTGGCGCGGCTCGACCCCGACATGTTCCCTGTGACCGAGCCCTCCGGGGCCGCGATTCAGGAGGCGATTCGCGTCTATGAATATGAAATGGACGAAGAATTCCCCCGCACCGCCGATCGCCAATTGGCCGATGTCTTGCGCTCGATGGCCCGCGCCTGGGAGGGCACGACGGCGCGTCTGTTGCGTCAGGCCAAGGGTGCCCCGGCCGAGGCATCGCTGGGGCTGGTCGTTCAGGCCATGGCGCAAGGCGTTGGCAAAGGCATTTCCGGCGCGGGCGTCATCCAGTTCGTCGATGGCGTGACAGGGCAGCCGCAGATCACCGGGCGCTATCTGGGGCAAGGGCAGGGCCGCGACGTGATGACCGACAGCGGCGCGATCTATCTGACCAAAGACCCGCGCGGCCCCTCGCTCGAAGAGCTGGCACCCGAGATTTTTGACGATCTCGTGCGCTTTGGGGCGGCCTGTCGGCGGCGCTTGCGCGAAGAGATGCAGATCGAATTCACCATCGAAGATGGCCGTTTGGCGGTTCTGGATGCGATCCGCGTGCAGCGGTCGTCGCGCGCGGGTCTGCGCATCGCCGTCGCCTTGGCCGAGGATGAGGTGATTTCCCGGCAAGAGGCGGTGTTGCGGGTAGAACCGCGTGCCCTGTCCGAACTGTTGCACAAGCAGGTCGATCCCCGCGTCCCGCGCGCGGTGCTGGCGACGGGCATCGCGGCCAGCCCCGGCGGCGCGGTGGGCAAGATCGTGTTTTCCTCTTCGGCCGCGCAGGCCTTTGCCGCGCGGGGGGAGGCCTGCATTCTGGTCCGGCGCGAAACCGCCCCCGAAGATATTCGTGGCATGCATTCCGCCGTTGGGGTTCTGACCGAACGCGGCGGGATGACCAGTCACGCCGCCGTGATCGCGCGCGGCTTGGGGCTGCCCTGCGTGGTGGGGGCCGATATCCGCATTCATGCGCGGGACAAGCAGATCGTCGCCAACGGTCGCAAACTGGGCGAGGGCGATCTGATCACGCTTGACGGATCGACCGGCCAGATCCTCGAGGGGGAGGCCGAGATGCTGCCCCCCGCGCTGGATGATCATTTCCGCAAATTGCTGGGCTGGGCCGACCAGTTCCGCGACATCGGGGTGCGCGCCAATGCCGATACCCCCGCCGATGCGGCGACGGCCCGCGCCTTTGCCGCCGAAGGCATCGGACTTTGCCGCACCGAACACATGTTCTTTGAAGAGGCGCGGCTGATCGCCATGCGCGAGATGATCTTTGCCGATAAATCCGAAGATCGCGCCGCCGCCCTTGCCCGGTTGTTGCCGATGCAACGCGATGATTTTGTGCAGCTTTTTGACATCATGGCGGGCTTGCCGGTTTGTATCCGGCTGTTTGACCCGCCGCTGCACGAATTCCTCCCGCATGAGCGCGAGGGGATGCGCGAACTGGCCGAGGCGCTGGATAAACCCCTGTCCGATGTGACCCGCCGGGTCGAAGCCTTGCGCGAATTCAACCCGATGCTGGGGATGCGGGGGGTGCGGTTGGGTGTGGTGCTGCCCGAAATCTATGACATGCAGGCCCGCGCGATCTTTGAGGCCACGGTCGAGGTTGCGCGGCGCGGCGCGGCGGTGGTGCCCGAGATCATGATCCCGCTGGTCTCTGCCCGGCGCGAGGTCGAGCTGGTGAAAACCCGGGTCGATGCCGTTGCGGCGGCGGTCAAGGTCAGCATGAAATGTGATTTCGATTACAAACTGGGGGTGATGGTCGAAACGCCCCGCGCGGCCCTGCGCGCGGGTGAGATCGCCCAGCATGCGTCCTTTCTGTCGTTTGGCACCAATGACCTGACCCAGATGACCTATGGTCTGTCGCGTGACGATGCGGGCCGGTTCATGAACACCTATGTCCAGAAAGGTGTGTTCCGCGAAGATCCGTTCCACATTCTGGATACGGACGGGGTGGGCGAGCTGCTTTTGATCGGGGCGGATCGGGGCCGAAACACCCGCCCGGATCTGACCGTTTCGATCTGCGGCGAGCATGGCGGCAATCCCGAATCAATCGGTTTTTGTCGGCAAGCCGGGTTCGATTATGTGTCTTGTTCCCCGTATCGGGTGCCCATGGCGCGGTTGGCGGCGGCCCATTTGGCCCTGAAGGACATAGTTGTCTGACCGATTTTTGACGCAATATCTAGGGTTTATGCGGGAAACTTAAAGTAACGCATAAACTTTTCGGCAAAATTCCGCCGATTGGGCCGTGATTTTTGCTGCATTCCTGCAACATGAATAGACAGGCGCCCGGGTTTCGCCGTATCGCCGCTCAAGGGCCTTCTTGATCACAGTTGTGTGAGGGGGGCTCTGAACGGCAACAAGACGGAACGTAGACAATGCGCTTGCGACATGTCTGGGCCCTGATCGCCACTCTGGCGGCGGCCCAATCTGGAGCGGCCTTCGCCGAGGTGACGGTGAGCCTGTCCAATAGCCCCGCTGAGGGGATTTCGACTCAGATCGCCTCGGTGATCGGGGCGCAAAATGCTTTCGTTGCGGGCTTGGGCCACGACCAGATGGAGCGCGTCGCGCGCGGACTGGCTGAACCGAAAGCGAAAAAATCGGATAAATCCGAGCCACAGACCATTCGCTATGAGCCGGATTTTCTGGCCAAGCAGCCCGCCCCCGAGGGGGACAGGGAATGGCAATGCCTGCGTGAGGCGCTGTATTTCGAGGCGCGGGGCGAATCCCTTCAGGGCCAGTTTGCGGTGGCCGAAGTGATCTTGAACCGCGTGGATAGCCCGCGGTTTCCCAAATCGATCTGCGGCGTCGTGCATCAGAGCGGCGGCGGTTCCTGCCAGTTTTCCTATATTTGCGACGGCAAGGCCGAGGTGATGGCAGATCGCCGGTCGCTGGATCGGGCCGGGCGCATTGCCCGCCTGATGCTTGACGGTGCGCCGCGTCAGTTGACCGGTGGTGCCACCTTCTTCCACACCCGCGCGGTTCGCCCGAACTGGTCGAACAAATTCGCCCGCACAGCCTCGATTGGTGAGCATCTGTTCTACCGCGCGCACTGACCCCTTGGGCGAAAACGAGCGGCGGCAATGTCGTCGCTCTTGCGTCGTCAGTCGGGTTCAGGCAAGTGCAACGGCAACGAAGCCTTTAGCGAACGTGTGAACCTGTCCGGGCCGTGGGGGGCCAGATGACGAGCGATATCAGCCAAGCCTTTGCGCATCCCGAAGAGCGCAGCATCGCCTCGGCCGGCGCGGACCCTCGGGATCGCATCAGCTTGCGCGACCATGTCGTCGAGGTGGATATCGGCGCTTTCCAGAAAGAACGTGGCCATAAACAACGGGTTATGTTCAATGTTGTGGTCGAGGTGCGGCCCGTCGATCAGCCGTTGAACGATGATGTCGATCGCATCCTGTCTTATGACCGGATCACCGAGGCGATTGCCATCGAACTGGCGGCCGAGCGTCTGAACCTGCTGGAGACGCTGGCCGAACGGGTGGCCGAACGGATTTTGGCCGAACCCCAAGCCATGCGGGCCTTTGTTCGGATCGAAAAGCTGGACATCGGCCCCTATAAGCTGGGCGTCGAAATCGCGCGCTCGCGGGCCGAAGTGGCGGTGCAGGTGGTGGATGCCGATGGCGAAGCATCGGCCGTGCATCCCTTGGTCGTGCATTTTGACAATGCGGCCATCACCGACCCCAATTTGTCGGCGCGCATCGATGTGTTGCTGGCGCGGGGTGCGCCCTGCATTTTCACGGTCGAACCGCCCGATGATCCGCGCCCGATGACCGGCCACAAACCGACGCAGCGCCGCATTGATCTGTTGGCGATCGAACAAAACGCCTGGGCCTTGGCTGCGCGTGATCCGCGCTGCGTGGTCGTGGCCACCCGCACCGAAATCGACTGGGCGGTCAAACGCGGCCAATCGGTGGTCTGGGCCCCGTCGAAAATGGTGCTCGATGCCGTGGATGGCCCGAAATCCGTG